>JAZDIZ010000105.1:0-4385 GCA_043804515.1 Pseudomonadota bacterium
AATTGACGATTCCCTGCACGGGGCCATATACGTCGCCGAGTTTGTTCACTCGGTTTCGAACGAATTCGCGTTCGACGGTAGGCAAGATTATTACTTGGCGCTTTTTGTTCAGATGACCAAAGATGGTAAGAAGTCGTTCAAGGGCCTTTTCGTGTTCCCATGAATAGAATCGCAACAGTAAGTTCGTATCGACGAATACCCGGACGTCCTGAGTCTTAACGAACTCCTTAAGATCTGGGAGTTCAGTTAGTGCCTTGTATCGCTTAAGCATATATCTGGTGTCCTAGGTGATGCATCAGACGGTCTCCTAGCACGGCCGCCGATGATTGACCATCTATAGGGTGCCACAAGGCTACTATTGGCGGCCGAGCGGGGAGATGTACGTCGTTACTAGACCTTCGGCAATGAAAGGCGCGGGCTCCGCCGCCGCTCGGAGCCCGCGCTTACACCAAGGACCACGCAAAAACCGTGACGCCCAATCGGGAAGCAATTGAGAGGACGGCGCAGTTTTTGCCAGCTGGCGCTGCAAAAAGCGTTACAGCGACGGAGGAGCTGGGACGCTTTTCGCGTCAATCCCATTCATTCTTTTTCTTGAAATACGTTCGAACTTCGTTCCGTGTTGGGAGCCAAACTAAAGCTGCGAGCTCGTTATTTTCACCAAAGATTCGCGGCGACCGGGTCGGAGGCTCGGGCGTTCAGCGCGATCGCCTCACTCGGACAGACCGAGTGGCAGATCCCGCAACCGTAACAGCGCCGCGGATCGATCGTGATCTTCCCCTGCCCTGCGCTGTACGCGATGGCACCGAACTGGCAAAGACGCATGCAATCCCGGCAGCCGGTGCATGAATCCGGGTCCACGGACCCGACGTACTCGGCCCGGAACATCACCGGAATTTGGTGTGTCACGGTCGCGCGCATGGCCAGGCAATCCGCGCGATCGCAGTTGCACAGGCCCATGATGAACGGCGTTACAAAGGTCCACACCGTGTGGCACATCCCCTCCCGTTCACATTCCCGGAATTGCGCCAACGCCTGTTCCTTGCTCACCCTCTCCAGTCCGGCAGCTTCCGGCCCCTTCATGTAACCGGGATCGATTTGCCGGATCAGCTCGAGCATTTTCCCATCATTGGGAGCCATGCTGATGCCGTAGCAATACCGCTTCTCCGATCCGATCGTGGCCTTGCGGCAAAAGCAAGCGAGGCGCGTGATCGATGTGACAAACTCGAGGATCCGCTCCAGATCCTCGATCGGCACCACCTGTCCGAAGTGCATCTTCTTCATTTTTCTGGAGATTTGCCACGTGAGGACTTTCCGGACGATGGAGGGAGCTTTCTCGACGTTCGCCATCTTCATGGCGCCTTCGGTGAGGTCTCCGGAGTTCGTGAGGAATTCGGCGATGAACTTCCGCCGTCGAACGTCGTTCAGCAGATCCTCGGAATAGTTCGTGGCCTGCAAATACCACTTCTTACCCTCGCCATGTTTATGACAGAACTCACACACTCCGGACTCCCTTCTTACGTAAGTTATAAAGGATACACGCTCACAGACGGCGCCATCAAAAAAACAACAAACACCTCGAGCTCGCCGTGTATGTCGAATCTGGGAACAAATATGGACCTGGATATATTCGCTTTAGGGCCGGTATGAGACCGGCGGAATGTCGACCATCGTCCTGAGCCCAGGGGGGGCGTCGACGATGAACGACACGGAATTCGTCGTGATCGCGCAGGTGGCGATGTCTCCGTGAATCCCGCCGGGGATCATCACCCTGTATTCGGGTGTGCCTTCCACGTGGATCAAGTCGTGGCTGTCCTTTTCCCCGACAGCAGCGCGGAAAAAGAGCATCACCACTTCTTCTTCTCCGATCCAACCCCTTCCGCGTTGGACCAAACCGCGCGCCCTTCCCGCCGGCACGGGGCCCATTCCGCTCCGGATCTCCGTCTCCGCCAGGACGGGTTCCACCTTGTCCTCCGTGCGGGTCAGACTCCAGCCCATCCGGGCCGCGATCATGTGCATCGATTCCGTGAGCCCCACGTGCCCCAGTTTCTTTTCCGCCACGCGTTTTTGAAATTCTTCAACAGTCAGGCCCGTCCCGATCTTCTGTTGAAACGGAATCCTCCGGATCGAGGCGTCCTGAATCCTTTCGATGGAAATCCTGCGCACGCGCCTGCAGATCCCTGTGGCCATCACGGCCAGGGCGTCCATCAGGAACCCGGGATTCACGCGTGTGCCCAGGATTGAAATGTCGTGCTCCTTGGCCATGCGGTCGATCCGACCCGCCAGCTCGGGCTGCGTATTCCAGGGGTAAACCAGCTCCTCGCATGTCGAAACCACATCCAGGCCCAAACGCGCCGCATCTTCCAGCGTCGGCATGATCGACGACAGCGCGGAGGTCGTCGTGACCACCGCAACATCAGCGGATTCCTTCGAGAACTCTTCCAGGCTTCCCCGAATCTGGATTCCGATCGGCCGTCCCACTTTGGAAACCTCACCCAGATCTTTCCCGATCAGATTCGGATTGATATCGACCGCCCCTACAAGGCTCAGGGATTTCCGCTCCAGGAGAAACGGCGTCAGCATCTGTCCCACGGGACCCACGCCCACTTGAATCACACGGATCATTGAACTCATGGACATCTTTGTAGACGTTCCTGTGCGATTTGGAAAGGACTGCGCCGGCACTAGGTCGTTCCGGGTTATAATGGCAACGTGAAACACGTTCCGATGTGGAGCGCGGTGTCGCTTTTAGCGTGCAGCTGTACCGACTCCGATCTCCCTCTCACGTTTCAAAAGCCCGCCGCGATTCAGGCGGCTACGATGGCCCAGGACTGGCGAAATGCGCCCGAGTGGGAGAATTACGTGGATTACACGTACGCCGTGCTCTCCCCGCGGGCGCAACTCGACGGCGGCCCTGTCGGAGGAGCAGGTACTCCGGCCGCGGAGGAGCTGATCGCCCACGGTGTGAAGGCCCTGTTCATGATCCGGCCCTGCTATCAGAAGTGGCAGGGGGAATCTCTCCCGGAAGGGGATTTCAATCGAGCGATCCAGGATCTGGCCGCCTCCTACCATGCGGAGCTTCCAACCCTTGAGGGGAGTACGTTCGAGATGCCGGACGAGTGTTTCGCCGTCGACTTCCGGAATCGTCCGTTCACCAACGCGCTCGCGGATTACTTCGTGGAGCATCTCGCCGTGGGAAGCGGCATCCTCCACCACGAGGCCTGCGGGAGGATGGACTACTACGAAACGGGAGACCAGATCTCCGACGCCACGTGGGAGGCGTGGCAGGAGGGGTTCTTTTATTACGTGCGCAAGTTGCGCACCACGCGCCCCGATTGGGAGTTTATCGGCGTCTGCGATCGCTGGGACACGGCTTCCGCGGAACCCGGGACGAGAAACTATTTGTATGACGGCCTCTTTTTCGAGCAGATGGGCAGCTCACTCAATCCCGTGGGCCCCAAGGTGTTCAATGAACTCTCCGCGGGGGGAACCCGGAATGTCGTGGCGCTCGACGAGGTGACCTCCTGGGCGCCCCGCCGATGGGGCGCCGCCGCCATGGCTCTAGTGAAGGACGCCATTTTCCTGTACGGCGCCGGGGCGACCGTGACCAAAGACATGGAGCATTTCGAGATCTATTACGGGACGTTCCCCGGGGCAGCCGAGGAGATCTCCCCGGGAGTCTGGGAAAGAGTCGGGACGCACGGTCTCGTCGTGTTCAACGAATCGGGCGCACCATACACCTACACGGACCCGATCCGGGCCCAATCCTTTTCTCTCCTGGACGGCGACGGCTTGTCCGCTCAGTTCAAGGACACGTCAACCGGCGCCGACCTCACCGACTGGATCACGAACTACGGCAAGTAATCTAAGCGCCCGGGAATTACGGGGACAGCTTACCTATTTGCAGAGCAGCGGTCTCAAAGAGGCCGAAATAGGATTGCTGTCACCCGATTAGCTCAAACTGGCCAGGGAGCGCGCTCTCAGGTAGAAATAGGAACATGACAAAAAACATTCGCATCCTGGGGGTTCTGGGTGTCCTGTGGCTTCTTCCGGCGACGGCCCACGCCTATATCGGCGCCGGCGTCGGAAGCGTGGATCTGAACAGCGCGAACAAGTTCGGCTATGCGCTCTCCTTCGGAGGCGAGCTGGCCTCCAACTTCGGGTTGGACGTGCAGTTGGCGGGTTTTGCCGACACGGGCGCGGTCGATAACTACTGGATCCAGGGCAACGGGGATCTGACGTACGACTTCAACTCTTTCTTGAAGACGGTGTTCGACAAGATTGAGCTGCACCCCTTCCTGAAGGGAGGCTTCACGTACGGGGCCCTGCTCATCAAAGCGGCCGCGGTCAGCGGCATGGAAGCGAGCCACGGCCCGGGGTTCAATTTC
>JAZDIZ010000106.1:0-17903 GCA_043804515.1 Pseudomonadota bacterium
TGCTCGACCGGTTGTTTCAGAAGGCTTTTTCGGTCGCTAAGAAAGTCCGGTCGGAAACGGGAATCGCGCAGCAAGCGGTGTCGGTGAGCTTCGCGGCCGTCGAGCTGGCCCGGAAAATCTTCGGGAGCCTTTCCGAGCGCACCGCCCTGGTCTTGGGAGCCGGGGAGATGGCGGAACTGGCCGCCAAGCATCTTCGTTCGCAGAAGATCCGGGAGATGCTCTTCGCGAACCGCTCCTACGAAAACTCGGTGGAACTCGCGCAGGATTTCGGCGGTGTCCCGATCCCGTTCGAGAGGTTCCTTAAGTATCTTCCGAAGGCCGACATCGTGCTCGTCTCGACCGCCGCTCCCCACTACTTGATCCGGAAAGCCGACATGGAAGCGGTTCTCACCGCCCGGAATCAGGAACCCATGTTTTTCATCGACATCTCCGTGCCGCGGAACGTGGACCCCGAACTCGACGGGCTGGAAAACGTCTACCTTTACAACATCGATGATCTCAGAGGCATCGTGAAGGAGAACCTCAAGGCGCGGGAGCAGGAAGCGGCGAGAGCGGAGGCCATCGTGGCGACGGAGGTGGATCAGTTTTTCCGCAGCGTCGAGAATCTCGAGCTGGCCCCCCTGATCGCCGATCTTCGGCGGAAGTACGAACAAGTGCTCGAGATTGAAATGGCCCGGCTCAAACGAAGGCTCGGCTCGGCTTCGGAGGAGGAGCTTCGCCAGATCGAACGAAGCATGGACACGCTGGTCCAGAAGATCCTGAACGACCCGATCCTCTTCCTGAAAGAAGCGGACGCCTCCCAACCTGCGGCGGAAAAGACGGAACTGGTACGGCAGGTGTTCGCCTTGGAAAAAGCCCGGGCCAAGAATCAGAGATGAGAACGCAGTTCGCCATCGGGACCCGCGGAAGCCTTCTGGCGGTGGCCCAAGCGCAATCGGTTCAAGCCGAGCTGTCCCGCTTGTTTCCCCAGTATGCTTTTCCTCTTCGGAAGATCACGACCACCGGTGATTTAGCTAAGAACGTTCCGCTCGGCTCGATCAACCTGAAGGGCGTTTTCACGAAGGAGTTGGACGAAGCGCTCCTGGCGGGGACAATCGACCTCGCGGTTCACAGCCTGAAAGACCTTCCGTCCGAGATTCCGCCGCAGCTGTCGCTCCAGGCGGTCACCCGGTGCCTCGATCCGAGGGACGCGGTGATCTCGAAAGACGGCCGCAAGCTTTCGGAACTTCCGGCCGGAGCCAAAATCGGAACCTCGAGCCTCCGGCGCGGCTCGTTAATCCGGGAAAAGCATCCTTCTCTCGCGGTCGCGCTCCTCCGGGGAAATGTGGACACCAGGATCCGGAAGCTGGATCGGGGGGAGTACGCCGCCATCCTGGTGGCGGCCGCCGGGCTCAAGCGCCTGGGACGGGAGGAGAGGATTACGGAGTATCTCGACCCGTTCGAATTCATTCCCGCGATCGGGCAGGGAATGCTGGCGGTTGTTGCGAGAAGAGGGGAAGAGGAGACCGCGAAGCTTCTGTTTCCGCTGGATGATGCCGCCGCTCACCGGATCGCCGATGGGGAACGGCGGTTCATGCGGAGGATGGAAGGCGGGTGCCAGGTTCCGATGGGATGTTACGGCGAGGCTTCGGGGGACGGGGTGCGCTTTGTTGCGTATCTGGCCACTCCCGACGCGAAGAAGGAAATCCGCGTCAGGCAATCGGGCAAACTGAAGGATTCAATCGAAATTTGTGACGCGCTTGCCGACGAAATCCTGGCGGCGGGAGGCGGCGAAATTCTCAGAGAGATCGGAGTTAAGCTGTGAGTCTGGCGGGCAAGCGCGTGGTGGTTACCCGCGCCGCCGAACAAACGGAGGAGCTTTCGGAACTGCTGCGCAAAGAGGGAGCCGAGCCTTTGGCCGTTTCCACCATCGCGTTCGTGCCGCCCCGGAACGCCGGGCTTGCGGCCCGGGCCGTGCGTGATCTCCCCAAATACAGCCTCTTGGTCTTCACCAGCGCGAACGCCGTCCGCTTTTTTCTGGAACGTGCCCGGTTCGCGCCGGAAGATTCCAGATTCATCGGCCTTAAAGTCGCCGCGATCGGTCCGAAAACGGCTTCGGCGCTCTCGGATGCCGGAATGAACGTGGACATTGTCCCCGCAGAGGCGAAGGCCTCCGAGGAATTGCTCGAAGCCATACTGGAGAAACTGAAGGTTCCGAATCTCAAAGTGCTGATTCCCAGGGCGGAGGAAGGGCGGGAGGTCCTGGCCGACTCGCTTCGGGCGGCCGGAGCCGACGTGGAAGTTGTTCCGTTCTATCGGACCGTTCCGTGTGAGGAGGGGAGGGAAAAGGTTTCCCGCTTCCTCTCGGGGGAACACGTGGACTGGATCACATTCGCGTCCGGATCGGCCGTCCGGTCGTTTTTCGACCTCTGCGGTTCCGACCTGACGCGGGAGTGGATCGAGCGGGAGAGGGTTCTTCTGGCGTCGATCGGAAAAGTGACAGAAGGGGCTCTCTTGGAGTATGGACTTTCCGCGGGCGTGATTGCCCCCGAACCTACGCTGGAAGCGATGGTAGCGGCGATGGCGCGTTTTGAAGAAAGGAAGAACCATGAGTGATTCATTTTTCAGGGGTCGAAGATCCCGTAGCAGCGAAAAGATCCGGGCTCTCGTCCGCGAGACCGTGGTGCATTCCTCGGACTTCATAAGCCCGATCTTCGTCCAGGACGGAACCCGCAAGAAGGATCCGGTGGATGCGATGCCCGGCGTGGACCGCCTGACGGTGGATCTGTTGGGGCCCGAGGTGGAGGCGATCCGGAAGGCGGGAGTCCCGGCCGTTCTGCTCTTCGGCATTCCCGATGAGAAGGACGCGAAAGGGACGTCGTCGTGGAAAGAAAACGGCGTGGTCCAAAGGGCGATTCGGGAGATCAAACGCCTCGATCCACAGCTCACGATCATCACGGACGTCTGCCTGTGCGAATACACGGATCACGGCCATTGCGGCCATTTGGGCGCGGACGGCGTGGACAACGACGTTTCGCTGGGCGCGCTCTCCAAAATGGCGCTCTCCCACGCTCAAGCGGGCGCGGACGTAGTGGCCCCGTCCGATATGATGGACGGTCGCGTGAAGGCGATCCGCTCTGCGCTGGACGAGAACGATTTTCTCTCGTTGCCGATTCTCTCCTACGCCGCGAAATACGCGTCGGGGTTCTACGGTCCGTTCAGGGAAGCCGCTCAGTCGGCCCCCAAGAGCGGTGATCGCAAGGCCTACCAAATGGATTTCCCGAACGTCCGCCAGGCGATGAGGGAGATCGAGGCCGACATCGAGGAAGGAGCTGACCTTGTGATGGTGAAGCCGGCGTTAGCCTACCTGGACGTGATTCACGAAGCTCGTAGCCGGTATGACGTGCCGATCGTAGCGTACAACGTGAGCGGCGAATACGCGATGGTGAAAGCGGCCGCGGCGAAAGGCTGGATCGACGAAAGGCGGATCGTGACCGAGATTCTGACCGGCATCAAACGGGCCGGCGCCGACAGGATCATCACGTATCACGCCAAAGATTTCGCGAAGTGGATGTAAACAAATCCGGTATCCGGATTCCGGAATCCGGTACCGGATCAGGAATTCGAAAAATCTCAGGCAGCGGGCAGCGGTGATCCGTCTCTGTAACCGGCATCCGGTGACGGATTTTCTGATCCCAGTTCACCGGGACTGGGGCCGATTGCCGGCGTGCCCGATTGCCGGATTCTTTTATTTCAGTACTGCTCGGATCTCATCGATTGCTATCGCCCCTTCTCGGACAACATGGAATTCTTTGGGGTCCGTCAAATCCAATACCGTGGACGGGGCGCCCCCGGGTGTATCACCCGCGTCGAGGGCCAGGATGTCCGTCTTCCCAAAATAAGCCCGAAGCTCCTCCATGGAAGAAGCGGGTTTCTCCCCAGTAAGATTCGCACTTGTGGCCGTCACGCACCGGCCGAATTCCGAAAGGAGCGCGTGCGCGACCGGGTGCGAAGACACGCGAAATCCGATCCCGCCCGAAGGCCCTTTCAAGAGATCGGGGAGGCCGTGTGATTTGAGGATCAGCGTGAGGGGGCCGGGCCAGAAATGTTCCGTGAGAGTCAGAACCGTGCTGGGTAAAGGCCCCGTGAACCGGGCCAGGTGTTCGGAATCGGGCAACAGAATCGGAAACGGATTTGCCACGTCCCTGCCTTTGAGTGATGCGAGGCGCTCCAGGGCTACGGGATTTTCGGCGTCCACGCCAAGGCCGTAGTAGGTCTCTGTGGGGTACGCCACGATCCCTCCACGGGCCAACTCGGTCACGGCTTCCTTCACATCGATGGGGGCCAGGACGATTCTCATCATACGGAAGGGTGAGGGTCCGGTGCGGCCAAACCGATGTCGGGGCGAAATACTTTCCCTTCGAACTCGATCCGTTCCGCCACGCGGTAGGCCCGATCCCGTGCTTCCTGAAGTGATTGCCCCAACGCGCTCACGGACAAAACGCGCCCGCCGCGCACGATCAGGTGCTCCGCGTCGGTGTCGGTGCCCGCGTGGAACACAATGGCCTGATCCGAAGCCCGTTCGGTCCCGTAAATCCTTTGCCCCGATTTTACCTTCGCGGGATATCCTTCCGAGACCAGCACTACCGTGACCGCGGTTTCGGCCTTCCAGCGGATTTCCGCTCCGCGCAACCTGCCTCTCGAAGCGCGCGCCAGAAGTTCGGCGAGATCCGAATCCAAGCGGGGGAGGATCGCTTGCGTCTCGGGGTCTCCGAAGCTCACGTTGAACCCCAGGACCTTCGGGTCCTGGGCCGTGAGCATCAGCTTGATGGAAAGGATTCCGGAGTAGAGAAGCTTCCTCTCGCGAAGAACCTGGACGACGGGGCGCACGATCTGTCTTTCGACTTCCGCCTGAATCTGGGGCGTGCACGAAGAAGATGGTGAGCAAGCGCCCATGCCGGGCGTGTCGGCGCCGCGATTGCCGTCCAGTAGGCGTCTGTAGTGGCGGGCGGTGGCCAGCGGAAGAACGTCGTTTCCGTCCGTGATGAGGAGGAACGAAACCTCCTCGCCCTTAAGGTATTCTTCAACCAGCAGCCGGGGGGTTTGTCCCCCCCACGTCGGTGTGGACATGATCGCGCGGGCGGTTTCGACCGCCTCGGAGATTAGGCGCGCGACGCATACTTTTTTCCCGATAGCCGGGGCGTCGGCCTTCAGAACGACGGGATATGGGCAACCCTGCAAGTAGCGTTCCGCGCGCTCCAGGTTGTCAAACACTCCGGAATCTGCGGTCGCCACGCGGGCGGCTTTCATGATCTCTTTGCCGAAGATTTTCGAGGATTCCAGGCGGGCCGCGCTTTGAGTGGGACCCAGGATCTTGAGCCCTCGTTCCTGGAAACGGTCCACAATTCCCAGGGTTAGGGGCCTTTCTGGGCCCACGATGGTGAGATCCACTCCCTCGGTCGAAGCGAATGCCACAAGCGCGTGAAGATCTTCGGGAGGAAGCAGGACGTTCTCGCTCTTCGGCATTTTGGCCGTTCCGGCATTTCCGGGGGCGTTGATGATCTTCCGGACGAGGGGACTTTGCGAGAGCTTCCAACAGAGGGCGTGTTCGCGGCCGCCATTTCCGATTATTAGAACGCGCATCGGACTCTTGAAGCTATGCGCCGCCCTGAATCAAGTCAATCACAGCCCAAGCTCAGGGAGGTTTCTTTTATGCAGCAAGCGACGGGCCGACCCGCGGCAATCGTTGTATTGCGCTCCTTCTTCAGGAGAATCGTGGAGGATTCGAAGAGTTGTTTAGGGACAGGATGGAGTCGGCTTGAATGCTGTAATTTGGACGCCGGGGGCTCCGGCGGCGGAGCCTTAGATTGCCGGCGGAGCCGACGGAACACCGGCGGCCCTTCCAGCCATTTCCTCCAGGCTCATTCGAACGTATCAATAAGCGCGAGGTTAATTCTTCATCGCCAGAAGGGAGCGCCACGGCGGAATGAACGAAGGGTCGGCCTTGAGCGACGCCTTCCAGTGATCGCCCGCCTCCGCCGCGTGCTTTTGCGCCATCAAAACATTTCCCAGCGCATCCAGGGCTCGGCCGGCCCAATCGGGATCCGAGACAATGCGGCTCAACTCCGCCTGGGCATCGGCGTATTTCCGGCCCGCCGCCAAACTCTCTCCGAGACCGGCGCGCGCAGCCGGATTGAGGGGATTCGAATGCAGGGATTGCTCGAACTCCGCCCGGGCCTTCTTCGGGTTTTTAAGGATCAGGTACGCCCGGCCGAGATAGAGCGGCACGAATTCCTGGTTCTTGTTGAGCAGTTTGGCGTGCGCTAAGGAAGCAAGGCCCCGCACGATGGGGCCGTTTTCGTGAAGGTCGAGGCCCTCCTGTAGTTGGCAGAGACCCAGGAAGGCGTGCGCCGTGAATTGATCCTTCTGTTCCTTTACCAGCCGCGCCAAGACGTCGGAAAGGCCTTTCCACGGTGGAATGGCCGCCGTCTCCTCCGGCGGAACATAGTGGTCATTAAGGTTCAGCATTTGGTTGCGGGATACGGCCGTGCCGGCGATTTCCAGGGCCTCCGAAACCCGTTTGGCCTTGACGAGGAACTGAACCGCCCGGACATACGGCCCGAGATCCTTCGGGTTCAATTGAATCGCCTGGCGCAATACGCGAATCGCCTCATCGGTCCGCTCCTTGTTTCCGAGCAGCACACCCCACTTGAGGTAAATCCGCGCATCGCCCGGGTGCGTAGCCGTGAAATCCTTGATTGTAACCAGGGCTTCTTCCGTGCGGCCCAAGGCAACCAGCGCATCCGCTCTCGCAATAATTGCGAGGGGCGAGCTTAGGAAATCAGGAGGGAGTTGTTGGAGGGCTTCCATGGCTTCGGGAGCGCGGTCCGAATCGAGGAGAATCCGGGCCAACTCCACTTGCGAGATGAAAATCTCGCGAGCCGCGGCGAAACGGCGGAATCGCCCCAGGATCTCCCGCAGATGGCGCTCGGCCGACGACGGATTTCCCTCGACGCGGTTATAGATCAGCGCGAGCCGCAGGCGGGCCGGGGCGAGTTCCGGGCCCTGGCGCAGGGCGTGCTGGTACCACTCACGGGCGGTTCTGAAGTTTCCGGCGCGCTCCTCCAGCTCACCGAGGCGGAATAGCGCTTTGGAGTCGCCCGAAACGGCCTGAAGGCGCTTCTCGAATTCCCGGCGCGCCTCCACGGGCCGTCCTTCCGCTGCGTAGGCTTGGCCGCTGACGTCGTACGCTTCCACCAGCGTCGGGTCGATCGCAAGCGCCGTTCTCACGGATTGGATGAGTTCTTCCGCGGAGAGCGCGTTCAGCGGTGCCGCAAGCAAAGTCTGAGCCCGCGCCAAGAGCAGGCGGGGGCTTTGCGGATCGACGGTGAAGCCTGTTTGGACGTCGGCCCGGGCGCTGGCGATGTCGTGGGCGTTCAGCGCCGTCCGAATGCGCGCCACATACCCTTCCACGTGGTCGGGGGCCACCTGAACCGCAAGGGCGGCGAGCCCGCTGGCCGCCACGCGGTACATGGGATTGTCCGTCGCGCCCGAAGCGAGCGCGTACGCTTCCGCCAGCTTTCCGAGAAGGGCAGGGGATCGCCCCCCGTTCTCCACTACGGCTCGCTCTAGAAGTGAGACCGCCGTTTCATACGAATCCGGCCGGTCCTTGGCCATTTGCACGGCCGCCTGCTTAAGGAGATCTTCGACGGGCCCGGTCGCCGGCTCCACGCGGCTGCGGAGCCCGGAGAGGAACCTCTGGACGTCGGCGTAATAAGCCGGCTCGGTGGGCTTATATGTGATCACGCGGTATCCGACCCAGCCGAGGAGAAAAGCCGCGCCTCCGAGAAGCGCCCAGCGAAGGAGCCAACGGAACGCCGGAAGAGGGGAGCGCGAAGCGTGCGTGTCTCCTTTGGTGAAGCGGCGCGATTTCCGGAGCTGTTCCCGGAAATCCTGGGAGAATTGTTTGTACTGTTTGGCAGGGAACGTTCCTCCCGCAGGCGAAACCAATTCGTCATCCGGCAGGATCGCGCCTTGCTGGATCCATTCGCGGACCATCTCCTCGGATTCCAGGTCGAGAAGACGCCCGATCTTGCTGAGTTTCCATGGTCCCTTATGGAGCGGCGGCGCCGAAGTTTTCCTGTGTTTGCAGCGGGGGCAGATCGGAATGACCTCGCCTTCGTCCGCCTCGAATTCGCGCGAGCACTCGATGCAAACGCGCAGCTTTCGTTGAACGTGGGCTGCAAAACGCGCCGTCGGTTCCCCCTTTTCATTGGTGACGATCTGAAAGACGGCGTGGCAGAACGGGCAGGAGGAGCATTTGTCCGAGGGTTCGGCATCCATGGGGGCGAGGACGAAATCCGAATCGCAGCTCGGGCACGTGATCCGCATCGGTTGGCGCTATGATAACACGAGCCGTGCTGAACCATGCTCAACCTTCGAGTCGCGGAAGCAAAGCATGGGTCGGAGCGGGTCGCAGGGGTGATCGATGAAAATCGAACAACCCGTCAGGGGACGGGAGGCCGGTATCCGGATTCGGGTTGCTGGATCAGGCAACCGGACTTCTGGTGAGGCGATAAAGCCCCGCACCAATCCGATCCGCCAGCTCGAACTCCTCACGTCGCTTCAAAAGGTCCAGCAAGGCTTGGACCTCCCGTAGGGAAGCCAAGCTGATCGTATAGAACCTTCTTCTCTCCTTGGTCGTCGGCTTGGCCGATCCCTCTGCCAGGTTCAAAACCACACTCAGCGCCGCCCGTAGAAGTTGATCTCTTTCATAGAAGGCGGCAGGCACTTTCTTGCATCTCCCATACAATTCGACCGACAACCCGTACGTCCGAAATCCTTCTAGCATGATTACCTCCCGAAAAATTTTGCATTTCCGCCCTTTTGAGAACGCAAAATTTTTCGGGAGGCACATATGCTTAAAACATTTCGGACGTACCAATTGGCGGTTTTGTTGTATGGGGAGTGCAAGAAGACGTGCCTGCCGGCCCATTTGAGACTTCAACTTCTTCGGGCGGCATCGAGCATCTGTCTGAACCTGGCGGAGGGGACGGGAAGAGCCACCAAAAAGGAGAGACTACGGTTCTATTCCATCGCCTTTGGGTCACTACGGGAGGTCCAGGCGATCCTCGACTTGGAGCCGAGGTTCGACAGTTCGGTCCTCAGGCTGGTGGATCACTTGGGTGGTTGTTTATACCGGTTAACCCATCAATAACCCGGATTCCGGGACGGATTCGGCATCGGATGCCTCGATGCCTGATGCCCGATTCTTTACAGTCCCGATCGCGGGGCCAGCATCACCAGGGCTTTGAGGTCGTCGTCGGTGAACTGGATTCCGCCCCCCACGAACGCGTTGCGGCCGCCGATCTTCGTGACGATGTCGTCCACGCCTCCCGTGAGGAGAAGGTGTTTGTACAGGACGATCGTCCCATAGCCCCGCAATTGCATCCGGTTGCTGGGCCGGTTGAAATCAAAGGCCTCCACGCTCAGAACCAATTTGTCATGGAAGAGGCTGTAATCCGCGCCCACTCCCCCTTGGTTTCGGATCAAGCCGAAGCGGAGCGTTAGATCCCAAAATCTCTTGGCCAAAAGGAGGGTGAAGAGAAGGTTGTTGTCCGTCTGCACGACCTGGGTGGTGCTGACCGTGGCGCCGCCCGATGTGACGGTCGTGTCGGTTACGTGCGTGCGGCCTCTGGGAGCGCTCACGATCTCGAAGAGGAGGTACTTGTCCGGGGCGGGCGCCAACGTGATTCCTACGAGGTTCTGCAGCTGCTTGGACGAAGTGAGATACTCGCCGCGGTACCGGATTCCGAGCTGGATCTTGCGGAAAAGGCCCATTGTGTCGTTCACGTTGTCCAGCGTTTCGTTCACCTTGTTGACCGTGGTTTCGTCGTTGAGAAGTTTTCCCACGGTCCCCTCGCCCCGCTCCACTTTGGCGAGGATCCGGTCGAGCGATTCCATGCTCTTGTTCATATGCTCGGCGGCCATGCTGATCTGCCCGTTCTTCCCCAATGCGTCCCGCATCGACACCGCCACATCGCCGAGCGCCACCAGAACCGAGTGGATCTGCTCCTTGTTCTCGCCTGTGATGTCGGAAAGATCCGCTGAAAACGATTCCAAATGCCGGAGGATCTGGCTCACGCGATTCTCGTTCGCTCCGACGATATCGTTGAGCTTCTGGCTCATGTCGCGCATGTTGACGACCACCCTGCCGAGCGCTCCCTTCGGGTTGTCGGATTCGACCAGTTCGCGGACGGTGTTCGCGGTTTCCGTGAGCGATTGCGCGATCTGTTGAAAATCGTTCTTGGTGTACGTCTTCCGGATTTCGCCGCCGTCGGCCAACACCGGTGTTTCCGATGTCCCCGGATTCATCATGATGAACTTGTCTCCGAGGAGTCCGCGGTCCCGGATCGTAAGCGCCGCGTCGGCGTGGACTTGGATGTCCTTGCGCACCCGGATATGCACGAGGGCCGTGTCGCCGTCGAGCCGCATGTCCTCCACGTACCCGACCGTGATTCCCGCGACCTCGATCGGCACCTTGCGGATCAAGCCCGAGACGGACTCGAAGTGCGCCTGGTAAATTTTGGAGCCGGTGCCTACGTACCCCCGGTCGTTCACCTTGAGGGACATATAAATGATGATGAGAAGGCCCAAAAGCGCGAACGCTCCGACCGCGAATTCCGTCGAAAGAATCCGTTTCATGCGCGGCGCCCCGTGTAGGCGTCCGCCTCGATGAATTGCCGCACGAAGGGATGGCGGGAGCGGCGGAACTCCTCGGGCGTCAGGTTCTCCACGATCTGCCCTTTGTAAAGCATCGCGATGCGATCGGCAATTCGATACGAAAGGGGCAGGTCATGGCTGATCAGGACGATCGTGACCTTGCGATGGGCATGGGTCTCGCGGATGAGCTCGGTGATCTGCTCGTTCATGATCGGGTCGAGCCCCGTCGTGGGCTCGTTGAAGAGGAGGATCTTGGGTTCCAGCACCAGCGCCCGGGCCAGGCCGACGCGCTTGCGCATGCCGCCGGACAGCTCGTCGGGAAATCTGGAATCGACGTCCTCGAGTCCCACCTCCTCCAGCCGTTCGTGCACGATTTTTTCGATCTTCCCGTCGGAAAAGTCCGTGTGCTCGTAGAGGGGAAAGCTGACGTTTTCGAAGACGTCCATGTCGTCGAAAAGGGCCGCCTCCTGGAACAGCATCCCGATCTTTCTCCGGACGCGGTCCATTTGAGCGGGTCTGAGGGCCGTCACTTCCTCGCCATCGACGAAAATTTCGCCGCGGTCGGGTTTGAAAAGCCCGATCAGGTGTTTGAGCAGGACGGATTTTCCCTCGCCGCTGGGCCCCATGATGGATGTGACTTTTCCGGCCTCAATGGAAAGGTTGACGCCGTCCAGTACCAGCAAGGACCCGAACGATTTATGGAGGTTTCGAATTTCGATCATTCCAACCCGCGCCCCGCCGGGAAGGAAAATACCAGCTTTCCGGAGCAGATGCGAAATCCTTGGTCATGCCTAATTGGGGACACGTACCAATTAGGAACTTGGCAGTAAGATTGAAGTTATAAACCGGGCAGACTCCTTGCACCTGCGAAATTCGTACGTGTCCCCATTTTCCATGAGTAAAGCACCGGCCTCATCGAAACAGGGATATTGCCAAGCCTCGTCATTCTAGAGGAGATCGATTGCGATTAAACAAGCAGGGCGGGCCGGAAGATCTTTGCTGCTTGGGAAGGCGGGCGAGACGAAAAAGCGTGCCGGAGACGGCCGTATCCATGCTTCTGATGCCACGGCCGTCGAGCGCCGAGCGGCGGAGGGCGGCGTAACGCCCGACGACCGCGTCTTTTTCGGACCGACCGACTTTCCATGGCAGCCGGAGCGAAGGCAACGCCCCGCCCTGCCTATGTCTTGGATGATTTCTCTTAAAAGAGGAGCGCCGTAAGAAAGTAATCCCCGATCAGGATCGCGACCGATGCGATCACGACCGCTTGTGTGGTCACTCTTCCCACGCCCTCCGCGCCCCCTCGCGCGGAATATCCTTTGTAGCAACCTACGATCGACAGGATCAGGCCGAACACGGCCGATTTGAATAATCCCTGCACGAAGTCCGGGACGTCCACGTAGTAGTAGATCTTCCCAAGGAAGATCGCTTCGTCGATCCTCAGGAGCTTCACGCCCACCACGTAGGTTCCGAGCGCGCCGACGAGATCGAATACGGCCGTGAGGAGCGGGAGCACCATCACGGCGGCCAGTACTCTCGGAACTACCAAATAGTTGATCGGATTCACCGACATGGCGATCAAAGCGTCCACCTGTTGCGTGACCTGCATTGTCCCGATCTGAGCCGCCATGGCCGATCCCGCTCGGGCGGTTACCATGAGAGCGGTCAGAACCGGGGCCAGTTCGCGCGCGATCGAGATGGAGGCTACGGCCCCCGTGAGCGTCTCGGCTCGGAACAGCGAGAAAGCCCGCCCGCTCTGAAGGGCGAACACCATTCCCGTGAAAGCGCCGGTGAGCACGACAATAAAGAGGGAACTCACTCCGATCACCTGCATCTGAGCGATGATCTGTCTCCACCGGATGGGGGGCCGGAACGCTTGCACCACCACGCTCCCCAGCATCATCAGGATCCCCCCGGCCTGATCCACGGCCACGGTGAACACATGGATCGAGGCAAGGACGACTCGCCCCAACGCATTGATGGGTGTCTTGGAACCCCTTGTGATTTCTTTGAAGCGATCCTCTAACATACGATGCGGCTGACCCTCGCGTGGATGCCCGTCAACACCTCATATGGAACCGTTCGGTCGGCGCGGGCCAGTTCATATGCGTCCGCAGCGCCGTCGCTACCGTCGTCCATGAGCGTGACTTCCTGCCCAGGGCGCGCGTCGAAAAACCGGCTTACATCGACCATCAAGAGATCCATACCGACCAAACCCAGAATCTTGCATCTCCGCCCGCGGAACCCGACGCCGGCCCGGGCGAAACTTCGCCGGAACCCGTCGCCGTAGCCCGAAGCCACCGTGGCCATCGTGGTGTCGCGGGTAGCGCGGAACGCCCGATTGTATCCTACCGTTTCGCCCCGAACGAGGCGCTTGATCTGCAGGATCGGGGCCTTCCAATGCAGAACGGGACGGAACCGGAGCTTCTCCGCCGCCGAGACCCGCGGGGGATAACCGTACAACGCGATTCCCGGCCGGACCCAATCGAAATGCGATTCGGGCAACGCCAGAACCGCGCCGATGTTGGCCGTGTGGCGGATCAAACGCCGTCCGAGGGAACCCTCGAAGACTCCCAAGGCCCTCCGGTAGAGATACAACTGCCGCCTGGTGAACGCGGCATCGGGATTGTCCGACTCGGAAAAATGCGTGAAGATTCCCTCCACCTTCAGTGTCCGCACGGCCCCCAGTCGCTGGGCCGTCGAGACCCATTCCTCGGGCTCCAGTCCCAGCCTGTGCATTCCGGTGTCGACCTTCACGTGAACCCGGAGCAACTTTCGATGGCGCCGGGCCGCTTCTTCGAAGATCCTAAGCTGATCGTGCGAATACAGGGTGACGATGAGATTGCGGTGTACCGCCTCGTCCAATCCGTCCGGGGAAATCGCGCCCAGGCACACGATCGTGCCGCGATACGAGGCGTCCCTCAGGACGAGGGCCTCGGAAACGTCGGCGACGCCTACGCCGACAGCCCCCAGCCTTTGAAGTGTTTTGGCCATCAGGACGGTGCCGTGGCCGTAGGCATTCGCCTTCACGATGCCCAGAATGCGGGTGTCTTTCGGAAGAAGCGAGCGGAGCGAAGCCATGTTGCTCTTGAGGGCGCCCAGGTGCAGAAGCGCGCGCGTCGGGCGGACGTACGGCCGGGTGGTCATAAGGCTTGCTTCATCAGAGCCTGGATCTCCGTGACCGATTGAAAGCGGTCTTCAGGCTTTTTCTCGAGGCACTTCCGGATCGTCCGGTTGACGAATTCGGGCATTTGCGGGTCCTGCTCCTTCGGGATCGGGGGAGCGGTATGAAGGTGGTGGAATCCCATATCACCCTGCTTGAACGGCAGCTCCCCCAGCGCCATTTCGTAAATACAGATGCCCAGGGAGTAGATGTCGCTGCGGTGGTCGATCGGCGTGCCGAGCGTTTGCTCCGGCGACATGTAAGAAGGAGTGCCCCCCACGATGGACTGCTCGCTGGCCAGTTCCCGCACCATCTTGGCCAGACCGAAGTCCATGATCTTCACCACCTTCTGCTTCGTCCACATGATGTTGTTCGTGGAGAGATCCCGGTGCACGATCCTCATGGAGTGGGCGTACGCCAGGCCTTCCAGAAGCTGGCGAAGCACCTCGGACACGCTTCCGTAACTCAGCCTTCCCTTGGCCTTCAGAATCTGCTTGATCGTTCTCCCTTCGATCAGCTCCATGGCGATGTAATATTCCCCGTCCTGCGTGCCCGTGTCGTGAATTGTGACGATGTTGGGATGGTTGAGCGCCGCCGCGGACTTGGCTTCCCGGAGGAAGGTTTGGACGGCTTGCTCGTTCTTCTTGAACGAGCTGTGAAGGACTTTCAGGGCCACCAGGCGGTCCAACGCCTGATCCTTGGCCAGGTATACGACGCCCATCCCGCCTCGCCCGATTTCCTTCACGATCCCGTACCGTTTTCTTATCGGCTGCGTCGCGTTCGGGGAAAGCGCCGCCTCGGACGCGGCGAACATGCGGCTCCCGGAACCCGTCCCCAGGACCTGCGACATCTTGGTGAACACCTTCTCGGCCAGGAGCTTGCGGACGTTCTCGGCTTTCTGAACGGCGGAGTGCTCGACCAGGTCCTGGGCCAGCATCTTCTCGAGGATTTGCAGGGCCTTCGATTGTGTCTGCGTCTGCTCGGCCACCAGCGCCAGGTTATAGATCATGTCGATGTCATCGCTCTTGAGTTCCTTCGTCAGGTCCAGCGCGCGCTCGAAGCATTCCTTCGCCTTGAGAGGGTCCCCCTCATCCAGGAGAATTCTCCCTTTAAGGGAAAGAGAGGTTTGGAAGCGCGGGTCGCCGGGCTCCATCTGCTCCAGAACCTTCAACGCCTCGTCGCGGCGCCCCAATCGATGGAGGACGGAAGCAAGCCCCACACGGTCGCCCGATTGCTCGAGCAGCTCGATCTCCTTTTCCGGAACACCGGCTCGCCGGTACGCCTCCACGGCCTTTTCGTAGATTTTCGCTTGTTCGTAAGCCCGGGCGGCCTCCGGATAGCGCTCCATCTGGTCGTACAATTCCGCGGCCATCTGAAAATCGCCGCCCTTCTCATAGATCCGGGCCGCTTCCGAATCCTGGTTGAGATCCTTGTGAAGCTCCGCGGCGCGCGTGAAGTCGCCGATCTCCTCGAACAGCTCGGCGGATTCCTTGAGCCGGCCCTGCTGGAAGAGCGACTCCGCGTTCAGGCGTTTCGCGGCCTCCTGATCCCCCTCCTGGCCGAAAAGCGCCGCCGCCTTTGCGAGGTCGCCCAGTTGTTCGTAGATCTCCGCGGCATGGCGGCGGTCACCCGCCTTGGCAAAGAGTCGGGCGGAATCCGCATGCCGGGCGCACTCCGCATAGAGTTGCGCGGCCCGTGCGTAATCCCCGGCGGCCTCCAGATACTTGCACGCGGGGAGCAGGTACCTCTCCTGGGAGGCCTGCACGGAAGCGGAGGGCAACCCCTCCTCATCCATTTTCAACCGGTTATGCGCTTCGATCAGGACTTCCGCGGCCCTGAGGGGTTTGCGGAGCTCGGAATAAATCTGGGCCGCCGCTTCGAAAGAGCCGGTTTTCAGATGCGCTTTCGCCGCCCGCTCCAGATCCCCCCGTTTGCGGTAGAGGTCGGGGATCTCGGAGGCGCGGTTTCCCCGTTCCAGGCAGGCCTCGGCTCGCTCGAAGTCCTTGAGATCGACGAACAATTCGGCCGCTTTCCGGGACTCTCCGGCCCGCTCGAAGAGAGCGGCCGCCTTTTCGTACTGCCGCCGCCGGAGGTACACGTCCCCGGCGCGGCCGAAGAGGTTCCCCTCCTGGTAGACTTCTATGGCCTGATCCAGTTGTCCAAGCGCGACCAGCAAGTCCCCGGCCTGTGCGTATTCCCCGGCCTCCACCAGCCGGTGGATCTGGCGCTTGCCGTAGTGGGTGGCGAGCCAGGGGATTCGCGCGCGGAGCTTCGCCGCGCGATGGCTCATCAGGAACCGGTAGAGAACGTAGCAAATGCCCACGAGCAGGCCGACTTGAAGGAGCATGTGAATCCATTCATGGGAACGGACGAACGCGACGGCCTCGCTGAGCTTGAAAGAATTCGCTGTGGGATTCACGAGTTCTTCCAAGCTAACTGGGACGCTTCGGCTTGACAAGTTGAGATGCGCGCCGTACGAAGCCACAAAACCATCAAAGGGGTTGCGTATGGCCGGCGGCGTGAACAAAGTCATTTTGATCGGGCATTTGGGGGCGGATCCCGAGATCCGGTATACGCAGGGAGGCGTGCCGGTAGCCAATCTCCGCCTCGCGACCAGCGAAAACTGGAAGAACAAGAGCGGCCAGAAGGAAGAGCGCACGGAGTGGCACAGGGTCGTGGCGTGGTCCAAGCTTGCGGAGCTGGCGGGCCAGTACCTCTCCAAGGGCCGCCAGGTCTACGTCGAGGGGCGGATTCAGACACGAAGCTGGGACGACAAAGAGGGAAACAAGCGCTATTCCACGGAGATCGTGGCGACGAACATCCAGTTCCTGGGCGGGCCGTCCGATCGGGCGCCTGAATTCAAGGAAGCGCCCCCCGCGGACCTTCCTCCCCCTCCCGAGAACCTGGGCGCCACGGAAGACGACATCCCGTTTTAGCCCGCCACCTCGTTCGCTCCGGATTTCACCGAGGGCGTCGGCGCGTAAGTCCACTCGCCGGGGACACATCGATTTTGGGTTACGCCCCAAAATCGACGCTCGCCTGCTCGCTCGCCGTGGCACTGGAAGCATAGATACGGCTCGCTGCGCACGCCCCTTCGAGATGGCCTTCCGCGCCGCCGCCCCAAAGAGCTTCCTCACTCTCTCGGATTTAACGGCGTGCTATCACTCCTTAAACAAGAAGAATTTCTCCTTTTCTTGCGGAAAGGCCTTGCGTTGGATGGAAGGGAGGACGCCTAACGGCTGGGCATAGGGACGGGCTTTATGTCAGTAAGAAACCAGGAGCCTTTGGAGAACTTCCAGGACTCGATCTCCTGGCGGCTTAGAAGCTCCTGATCCGTGATCGTGTAGTAGCTGTATTCCACGACGACCGTTCCCTGCTCTTCCTTCGGATCCATGTTCAGATCCACGATGGAGTAGTCCACCACACGCGCCCGGGCCAACTCATTGGCGAGCTGTCCGACCAGCGAGCGCCGGCGGTCGTCCGCGATCAGGACACCGGCGGCCGTAAGGCTGCCCCAACGGAGGCTCCGGCTGAAAGCCTCGGCGCGTTCCGAGAGCAACTCCACGCGTTTTTTCCCGCAGGCGGGGAGGGCCGACAGGAGAAGAGGAATCAGTACAAGGACGGCGAACAGACGGCGCATGAACCCATGCTACTCATTCAAGACGAAAATCCAACGAACTTTTGGGAGAATTTCAGGTCTGCGGCCGCTGCTGCTGCTGTTGCTGAGCCCGCGTTATTATATCGAATGCATCTTGGATCTGCTGTTGTGTAGGCGCCAACCCCGCTCTCACCCTCTCCTCCGCAGTGCACTCGGGGCAATTCGCCACGCCGGGCAATCTGACCGCGCCCGCCGCCGTGTTTTCCAAGCCCTTTTTAAGCTGGGCTAAGAACGAACTCCCTGTAGTGAACTGCATGCCGAATCGGCGGCCGAAAATATTCAGGTTGGGAAGCAGGAACCAATTGGCGATCAACTCGCCCCAGGTGTGCAGAGCACTACCGCTCCACGGCATTAGACCCCAAAGGTCGATCTGGTAGCGATTCG
>JAZDIZ010000107.1:0-10961 GCA_043804515.1 Pseudomonadota bacterium
CCCACTGCGACGTGGAATCCCAGGTTCAACGCGTGAAAAGCCCACGCGCTCTTGCCGAAGATCTGCCCGGTCAGGAGGTACAAAAGCGTCGGTACGGGCCTCCAATAGCCGCTCACGGCCGGTTGCTCATGAAGCCCCCAAAAATCCGAGACGAACGCCCGCCAAAGCGTGCCCCAGGCCGAAAGCGAGGGGTTCGTGACCACCGTGGGAATGTCGTCCCACACAAAGCCGAACGTGAGCGTCACACCCCAAACCGCCACGCCCGCCAAAACGATCAATAGAAGAATCCACCTAACCGCGTTGACTGAAGTGGCCCCGTTCTTTATCATTTTCATCCGTTAGTTCTTTTTGCCGGTGACGTCGGGCCTCGTAAACACGTGAGCTTTAAAACCACTCTATATGGAAAGTACTTCCTCCTCGATCGCATCGCCGTCGGCGGGATGGCCGAAGTATTCAAGGCCAAGACGTACGGCGTGCGCGGTTTCGAACGCCTCCTCGTCATCAAGCGCATCCTACCGCATCTTTCCAAAGACGAAGAGTTCGTCGAGATGTTCATCGACGAGGCGAAGATCTCCGTCGAGCTGACTCACGCGAACATCTGCCAGGTCACCGATCTCGGAAAGATCGGGGACAATTACTTCATCGCGATGGAGTACATCGACGGGAAGGATCTGCGCGCCATCCTGAAGAAATGTCACGTCACCAAGACCCCCCTCACGGTCCCGATGGCGCTCTACGTGGCCATCGAGATCCTCAAGGGTCTCGACTACGCCCACAACCGGAAGAATTCCGTTGCGGGCACGGCGATGAATTTGATCCACCGGGACATCTCCCCGCAGAACATCATGCTTTCCTACCACGGCGAGGTGAAGATCGTGGACTTCGGGATCGCCAAAACGGAGTCCAAACTGAACCGCACGCAAGCCGGAGTTCTCAAGGGGAAGTTCGGTTACATGTCCCCCGAGCAGGCTTCGGGCTTGGAACTCGACGCGCGCACGGATCTCTTTTCCGCCGGGATCATCCTCTGGGAGATGCTGACGGGCAAGCGCCTCTTCCTGGGTGAAAACGATTTCGAGACGCTTGAAAAGATCAAGGAGTGCGTCGTCCCCCCTCCCACCAAGTACAACCCGGGGGTTCCGCCGGAACTCGAACAGGTCGTGCTCAAAGCGCTCGAAAGAGAACCGGACGGAAGGTTCGAATCCGCCCAGCAGATGCAAAGCGCTTTGGCCCGCATCTTTTATACGGGATATCCCGACTTTTCCGGCCGGGATTTGGGGGACTCCCTTCGGAGTTTGTTCTCGGAAGAGATCGAGCTCGAACAAGAGGCGCTTCGCAGGGCGATCGATTCCCTTCCTCCCGAGGAGCTCGAGGCTGCAATCAGCGGCGCCGAGTCCGCCGGCGATAGGCTCGTGGATTCCGGAGTCGGCCGACGCACATCCCAAAGCACCTCCCGCCGCGTTTCCGGTCCGATCGCCGCCTCAGGGGTTCGTGCGGAAACGAACCTGAGGCCGGTGCACGCAAGCCGGCTCCTCCGCGCGGTTCTTCTGGTGCTCGTCCCGGCCCTTCTCATCCTCGGCGTATGGAAATGGATGGGGCGCGGGCCCGGCGAGGGTTCTTCTTCGGCCTCGAAAACCGCTGCCGGAGCCACCCAGTCGATCCAGATCAGTACGAACCCTCCCGGGGCCGAGGCCACCGTCGACGGTGAGCCCAAAGGAAAAACACCGCTGGCCATCGCTCTACCCGTCGGCCGTTACCATCTTCTCCGTTTCGAAAAAGAAGGCTTCGAGCCCCGGGAGGAGCAGCTGTTCGTGGAGGCGAACAAGACGGCGTACGGGCCGTACGTGCTGAACGAGAAAGCCCCCGAGACCGGCGTCCTGACGGTAACCAGCATGCCCGCTGGGGCCTCCATCGTGCTCAACGGCAGGAATACGACGTTCAAGACACCCGCAAAGGTGGAGGACATCCCGCTGAAGGAAAAAGTCAGCGTACGCGTCGAGCTTGACGGGTACGTGTCGAAATCCAAGTCTGTCGTGATGGCCGACCCGGTCGAAAAACTCCACTTTCTCTTGGAGTCCAATCTCACTACGGTCACGCTGCGTGTGACCCCCGGCAACGCCACCGTCTATTGGGACGGAAAAGAAGGGGGATACGAGCGCCTCAACCTAGTGCCGGGCAGGACGTACGCCTTGAAGGTCACTTCCCCCGGCTACGAGCCTCTCGTAAGGAAGATCACGCCCAAGGTGTCTCACGAGGTCGTGGATATCGTCCTCAAGCCGATCGTCATGAAATACGGCATCATCAGCATGGGGGCCAACCCTTGGGCCAAGGTTTGGATTGACGGCAAGGAAATCGGCGACACCCAGATCGTGAATTACAAGGTCACCGCCGGAACTCACGTCATCGAGTTCACGAATCCGCACTTCCCCTCCATCCGCAGGAAGGTGAACGTCCTCGAGGGACGAAACCAAGCCATTCTCGTGGATTTCCAGCAACCCGACGCTCGGTAAGCCCGCGGCTCGCTCTGGTTCGTAAAAACATTGACGTCCCGGCGTGGGGCCGCTGTAATTCCCGCCCAATCGCAAAGAGGTGAATACGTGGCAGATCCTGCTAACGAAGGATATTGCGTGAAGTGCAAATCGAAACAGCCGATGACGAACGTTGAAATCGTCCAAATGAAAAACGGCAGGCCCGCCGCAAAAGGAACCTGCTCCAAGTGCGGTACGGGCGTCTATAAGATCCTTCCCCGCCCAAAATAGAGACCTCTTTGTGTTTCGCCGAAGGAGGAGGAAAAGACCGGCTTGCCCTCTCCTCCTCCCCGGGGGACTCCTCCTAACAGGGTGTTGAACAACACCAAAAATGGCAGGTTGGTCAAAAAGGCGTCAGATGCTAGGCGCTCGTGAAATCGCGACTGAGCTGATGGGGACACCCTAACAGGGTGTCCCCCACTCGCGCCGCAAGGAGACGATGAGCGAGCAACGACGCAGATGGCCCTTTTTCAACAACCCGCTAACGCTGATTGGATGCGATCAGATCCAGCGCCTTCGGCCAGAGCCAGTTCGTCGGTGCCGGGGCGCCCGACTTCTTCACGAATCCGCGCCGGGCAAAGATCGCTTTCATGGCGCTCTGGTGGCTGCCTTGGAAGAGGGCCTTGTCCGAAGCCATGACGGCCCGGTACATGTCCTCCATTTTCGTAGCCCCGAGCAATCCCGTGGGTTTCAGCCGGATCAGGGCGTCAATCGAGATTTGGTCCGCGGCGTCCGCCCCGACATCAGGGCTCTCGCGCACTTCCCATAGCGCGCCCGACCAAATCTGGCCGGCTTCGTGGGCTTCACCCTTTCGACTCGAACTCGTCAGGAGAATGTCGGTGTCGCATCGACGCATCGGTTTCTCGCTCATCATGATGCCCGTGCCTACCGTCGGGTCGTTGTAGGTGGCGCAAGCGATGAAGTCGGCCATACCCTCGTGCACGGCGGGCCCGTCTCCAACATTACCGCTCATCACGATTTGGGCCAGCTCATCGATCGCCCGGTGCCCATTCTCATGGATCAAAACCGTGCCGTCGCGTGCCAGGTCCTTCAGCTCCTTGCCGTCACCATCACCCAAAACGATCTGGTCCCCGTCGTAGTAGGCGTTCCCATAGTTCTCCCCATAGTGCACGACGATCGGAAGGCTTCGGAAGGGTTGGTATCCGCGGCTTATGAGCCAGGGCATGCCTACCTGCATTCCGTAATAGGCCTGGACCTCGTCGAAGTGAGTGCTTTCCAGGCCGTAGAGATAGTCCCCCTCCGCGGACGAGGCGGAAGCGACATCTTCATTTTGAATCGACCAGTACGGGCTTGCCAGTCGGTCGGCCGACAAGAGGTTCTCCAGCCGGACTTTCTTAAGATCGGGAGTCGTCACCGGATCGCGCGGATAGACCTGGCCCCGGGCGGACGCGAACCAGATCCGGTTCTCGTACGTCACGAGTGCCCCCCTGCCGTCCATATATGCCACGAAGTGATGAGCGGGGCCTTGGAAGTGAACCACGTAGCCTCCCCGAACCGCCGAGAGGTCCTCGCTTTGGATCCAGGCGGGCTCGGCCGCAGCCGCAACCGGCCCGTCGAAGACTGTCCCCACCCCTGTCGCGGAAATCCCTGACCAACCGGTGTCCCGCGGAGGATCGGTTTTCAACGCCTGCCGCATGGCCTCAACAGCCCGCCCGCGCATCTCGGCATCATTCAGAACGACGTCCTCGCGAGCCTTCAAGCACTCCCCATCGCAAAGGCGGGCGGCTCTCTCGATCGCTTCGCCCGTGGGCGAAAAACATATTTGTGCTTGGGCGCCCAGGATCTCCCGCCCGTTCAGGAGTTGGCGAAACCGGCTGCAGAAGAGATCGCCGACACCCACGGTTTCACCGGACACGAACGTCGAATCCTCGCTGAGTCCGGCTTCCACCTTGAGTTCCGAGAGAAACGCGGCCGCGGCCTCCTGCGCCCGCTGCATAGATGTGGATTGGGACTGAGCGACCTGAAATGGCCCGGCGAAGCCCCCCTCCCAAGCGAATGCCGTCAGAACGCCCAGAACAAACGCGTTGCTCCGCCGAACCATCTCCCCCTCCTTCGCTTGCGAACCCCCGTCGTCACATTTCCCCACAATGTGACCTATCTGTCGCATTTATATCAGGTGAGTAGGAAAAATCTACACAATTGTTACAGAACACTGCGGCATATGTTCCGCAACGTCGCGTCAATCCTGGTTCGGAACTCGCTGCCCCATCCGTAGATTGACTTCATGCTCACGTCTGATACCCGTCCCGCACCATGCCGGTTCGAGACGAGGCAACAAAAAGCTCTGTATTCCTGAAGGCTTGTCGGAAAGAAAAGGCGCCCCACACCCCCGTCTGGCTTATGCGCCAGGCCGGCCGCTATATGAAGGAGTATCGGGAGATCCGGGAAAAGGTTCGGTTTCTGGAACTTGTGAAGACCCCGGATTTGGCCTGTCGTGTCACCGTGGCGGCGGTTGAGAAGCTAAGAACGGATGCCGCGATTATCTTCGCGGACATCCTCGTGATCACGGAACCGATGGGCTTTGAGTTGGAATTCCCCGAGAAAAGCGGCCCGGTGATTCACAACCCTTTCGCCTCCTCAAAGGACCTCGCCAGGCTTGAGGAGTTCGATCCCCGGGAATCCCTCTCCTTCGTAATGGAGGCGATCTCGCTAACCCGCAAGGCGCTCAAGCCGGACATTCCGCTGATCGGTTTCGCCGGCGCCCCCTTCACCGTCGCTTCGTACGTGATTGAAGGTGCCAGCTCCCGGGACTTCCAACGAACCAAGACGCTCATGCGCTCGGATCCAGGACTATGGAAGGCTCTGCTCGAACGAATCTCGCAGGCAACGACAAATTACCTTCTGGCTCAAATCGAAGCGGGGGCCGAGGCGATCCAACTCTTCGACACCTGGATCGGGACACTGAATCCGCGGGAATACAAAGAGTACGCTCTCCCTTACACGCGCCAGGTATTGGAAGCCCTGCCGAAGGACGTGCCTCGGATCTATTTCGGAACGGGGACGGAGGCATTCCTGGAGGAGTTCGCACTCGCCGGCGCCTCGGTGATCGGCGTCGACTTCCGCTCTCCCCTCGACAAAGCCTGGAGCAGGCTGGGAGACGCCGCAATCCAGGGAAACCTCGATCCTACGGCACTCCTTTCCGATCGGGATGTGATCCGTAGGGAGGCCACGTACGTACTGAACGAAGCCCGGGGCCGACGGGGCCACATCTTCAACCTGGGCCACGGCGTCCTTCCCCAGACCCCGTTCGAGAACGTCCGCTATCTCGTGGATTTCGTCCACGAGGCGACGGCCGCATGATCCAGAACCCCTCCCCCACAGCCGTCATCATTGGGGGCGGCATCGGAGGCCTCACGGCCGCGTACCGCCTCACAGAGCGTTGCAGCGCGGCCGGAATCGCCGTAAAAATCCACCTGGTCGAAAGCGCGTCGCGGCTGGGAGGTGTGATCCGCACGTTCCGCGAAGGGGACTTCCTCTTCGAAGGCGGCCCGGACTGTTTCATTTCCGAGAAAAAGGCGGGGATCCGCCTCACGCACGATCTGGGGCTCGACGGGGAACTCCTGGGGACGACGCCGCAATTCCGCGCCGGCTTCATCCTCAGCCGTGGAAAGCTTCGACCGGTCCCTCAGGGACTCTATTTGATGGCTCCCTCGGCCCTTCTCCCGTTCGCGCGTTCGCCCCTGATGAGCTGGAGGGGGAAGCTCCGCGCCGGAATGGACCTCTTTCTCCCCAGGAATCCGCCCAAGGAAGACGAATCGCTGGCGAGTTTCGTCCGCCGGCGTCTGGGGAAGGAGATGCTCGAGAAAGTGGCCCAACCGATGATCTCCGGCATTTACACGGCCGATCCCGAAAAATTGAGCCTGCGCGCCACAATGCCCCAGTTTCTGGAATGGGAAGAGAAATACGGAAGCGTGATCCGCGGAATCCGGCGGCGAAAGTCCACCGCTCACGCCAGCGGACCGCGATACGGCCTTTTCGTGACGTATCGGGAAGGGATGGAAGCCCTGATCCGCCGGCTGGCCGAACGCCTCGTGGACACCCTCGTCCATCTCAACACGCAGGCCGTATCCTTGCGCCCCGAACGGTCCGGCTGGCGCGTGCAATTGGCCAACGATTCCTCACTCCAGGCCGACTGGGTGTTCGTGGCTACTCCATGCCACCAAGCCGCGGCCTTGACGGAAGCCTTCGCGCCGAAACTGGCGGAGCTCCTGCGCACGGTCCCCTACGCGTCCAGCTTGATTCTGAATTTCGCGTACCGCAGCGAGCAGATCTCGGATCAGATGAAGGGAATGGGATTTGTGATCCCTGCCGTCGAGCGCAAATCGTTGATGGCTTGTTCGTTCACGCATCGGAAATACGCGCATCGGTGTCCGGAAGGTTTCGCGCTCCTGAGGGCTTTTGCCGGAGGAGCCATGAACGAAGGGCTTTTTGAGAAAGAGGACGCGGAAATCATCCGACTGGTCCAATCCGATCTGGAACAGATTCTTAGGATCTCGGGACCACCTCAGAGGCTCACGCTCACCCGTTGGCGGCAGAGCATGCCGCAATATTCCGTGGGCCACATGGCACGCGTCGAGGCGATCGAGAAAGAACTGTCGCGCCACCCGGGGCTGGAGTTGGTGGGAAACGGTTATCGGGGCGTCGGAACGCCCGACGTCATCGCGAGCGCCGAGCGGGCCGTGGATCAAATCCTGCCGGCTACGCGACCGTAATCTCTCTGCAGAGATATACGTCCTGAATGGCGTTCAGGATCTCGACGCCTTCTTTCATCGGCCGCTGAAACGCCTTGCGTCCAGAGATCAGACCCATACCTCCCGCCCGTTTGTTGATCACGGCCGTCCGGACCGCGTCCGCCAAATCGTTCTTGCCCGAAGCCCCGCCCGAATTGATGAGCCCCGCGCGCCCCATGTAGCAATTCGCCACTTGGTAGCGTGTGAGATCGATCGGGTGGTCGGTCGTAAGCGTGTCGTACACTTTGGGGCTGGTCTTTCCGAACTTGAGCGCCGTGAAGCCGCCGTTGTTCTCCGGAAGCTTCTGCTTGATGATGTCGGCTTCGATCGTTACGCCCAGATGGTTCGCTTGCCCCGTCAGGTCCGCCGCCAGGTGGAAGTCCTTTTCCTTCTGGAACGCGTTGTTCCTAAGATAGCACCAGAGGACCGTGAACATGCCCAGGTCGTGGGCGTGGGAGAACGCCTCGCTGATTTCAACGATTTGGCGGCGCGACTCCTCGGATCCGAAATAAATCGTGGCGCCGACGGCCGTGGCCCCCATTTCGAAGCCGCGATGGACGTTGGAAAACAGAATTTGGTCGTGTGTATTCGGATACGAAAGCAGTTCGTTGTGGTTGATCTTGAGGATGACGGGGATTTTGTGCGCGTAACGCCGGGCCACGGATCCCAATACCCCGAACGTGGACGCGACGGCGTTGCATCCCCCCTCCACGGCCAGTTCCACGATCTTTTCGGGATCAAAGTAAATCGGATTCGGCGAGAACGACGCCCCGGCCGAATGTTCGATCCCCTGATCCACAGGCAGGATCGAGAGGTATCCCGTTCCCGCCAAGCGCCCGGTTCGGAACATCGAGTTCATTCCTTTGAGAACATTGATCGGGCGGTCGGAGGGAACCCAAACGCGATCGATGAAATCGGGACCGGGAAGGTGCAACAGAGACCGGTCGATTCCTTTGCACTTGTGCTCCAGATAAGAACGATCATTTCCCAGCAATTCCGAAATCTTCTCAATGTTCATGAACCCACCTCAGAGGGCGTAGATCCTACCGATTTGGGCTCAGTCTTCAAGATCGGATGGAAATCCTTGACGCTTATCTCGGCCTTCCATATGAATTCGACAAGCCTGGATTGTTCTGGAGGAGCATCGAGCTTTTTCGAAACGTTCAGATTTGTCCGCAGATCAAGGCAGGCGCCGAGCACAGACCGGAGTTGGCTTGGATAGGCCAATGAGGACTGCGCGCAGGCGCCGAACGCAGAGATGCGGCAAATATGACGTTTCCCTCATGAACAATTCGGCCTAAATATCGTCTGGATGGGGGAAATCCGGTGAAAGTCCGGTGCTGTCCCGCAACGGTAAGTGAGTAAACGCTCACAAGCCCGACCGCCCGCCTGACGCTGACATCCCGAGGAGGATTTTTTCATGTCCCGATCAACTTCCTTTTTCGCGTCTCTTCTTTTCCTGGTTACGGTCGGTTGCGGCAGCAGCCAAACTTCGAGTGTTGGCCAACCGGTCGTCGTTGATCCGGCGGCCGCGGCCGGGACGCAAGTCGGAATCGTGATTAGTCCGGACGACGCAACGGTCAGCACGTATTTCATTTCAGAGTCCAACGACCCCGTGGTCGCACTCAAAGCACTGCAAGACTCGGGAGCATCGCTCGTCACTGATACGACAGGGCTACAACTTTGCTCTATCAACGGCGTGGGTCATCCGCAGGTCCCCTGCCTAGGCACGGGCAGTGATCCCTTTTGGGGGTTCTTTGTTCGTAACGTTGAAGGAGGTTGGACATTCTCGGATGTGGGGGTCGCCAGTTATTTCGTAAAGGATGGCGACGTGCTGGGTTTCGCGTGGACCGGAATCGATTTCAACACGTTTCAGCCCCTGCGGACGCCGCCTTCTTTCACGCTGACGGAAATCGCCGCCAGGTAAGATGAGACCCGTCTCCCGACTCCGGGTCGCGTTCTGGGTCGTTCTGGGAATTTTATTGGCCGCCGGTCTCGGCGGCTTTTCGGCGATGGAGATTTCGCAGGACTTCCGTTTCGCCCAGATTTCGGCTCCGAACAGACACGTACGTGGAGGAATGGCACGGGTCGCGCGTGATTCTCCGCTCGCATTCGCGTGGGCCAAGCTGGTGGACTATTTCCACCCGCCCGACAATCCAGCACGCGACCTGTCCGCTCCTTCAAATAGGGATGTGTCCGAAAAACCCTTCTCAAAAACCCAGGCCGATCGCGTGGCCGCACTCTTGGGGCCTTCGTCTCCGCCGGCCAAGCCTGTTCCGATCGAGAGCCTCAAGCTCTCGCCGTACGTGATGGATCGGCTTCGCGAGGAAAATCCGGAAGCATTTCCGAAGACGGGCGGCCTTGCGGGAGGGTCGGCCTCCCCTTCGGCGCGAAGCGCCGTCTCGTCACTTGCGCAAAAGAGCGTCAGCGACGGACAAAAACCTCAGGCTTCGGATCCCTGGTCGTACCGCCCTTATCTTTTTCTCCCCGGCCTCACGATGAGCGAGAAACCCATCTGGCCGTCGCCTGTGGACTTAAGCGAGATCGTCCCGATCATTGCCGGCCCGCCGGATTATTCCCTCGATACCAAGGTGGCCGCCAAGGGACGGCTTCTTTCGTTGGGAAACGGCGGCGTTCTCGTCGTTGAAGTGACGGGGGGGTATGTCACCGACGAAGACGGTCCCGACTTCGTCATCTTCGGCGATCAGTTCGTTTACAAGACGCCCAAGGGCTTGGCTTCCTGGGCTGAAACGGCTCAGGTTTCGGTTTCGGAGGTGGACGATCCCGCCGCGTACCGAACCTTCCCCTGCGACTCCACAAGCTCTCCCTACCGCGGGTGCGCCGGCGTGAGTCCCGTCCGCTACGCCCCTTCGATGCCGATCACGGAAGTCGGCGGGGATCTCTTCGACCTTTCCGCCGTGGGCCTTCACCGAATCCGCTATATCCGGATCGAGGATACCGGGGAGAATCCGAGTTTTTCGGAAGGCACCGAAGGTTTCGATTTGGACGCGGTTGGCCTGATTCACATGGACCGGTGAGTTCCCTCACCCGGCTCCGACGGCTTCGGAAGAGATCGCGTCAATCGGGCCACGAAGAAGATCCAACCCAGGAGGGCCACGCAGCAGGCCGGCGGATAAACCAGCGTGGCTTTCAGTGTTCCTGCCGCCGCCGTCGCGGCCGAAATCATCCCGGACGTGACACCTTTCGACGTCCGGTAAATCACGCCGTCGATCAATTGTTTCGCCCGGTAGCGCGATGCGAACGAGAGCGGGATATAGAGAACCTCCTTCGCCGCCCCGAATAAATCGTAGTCCAGCGTTTTGAACATGAAAAAGGCCGCCGTGGCCGTCCAAAGGTTCGGGTGGAAAAACACCACCAACGCCGTGCAAATGTGAACCGCCGGAATCAGAAAATGAACCCGGGCCAGCGAAAGGCGCGAAAGGAGAAACGGCGTGACCACAAACGTGAGCGCCAGCGCCACCAGATCCTGGACGTTCCAGAACCTGACCAAAAAAGCGCTTCGAGGATCCGTAACCGGAATCGCGGTCTGGAGAACCCCCAGGAACGTCAACTCGAAGAGAATCGAGACCACCTGGGTCAGCGCCACAATGAGCCCAAGCCAAAGGACCGTTGGTTCCTTTCGAAGAAGATCCAAGGCGAGGTGCTGGGCTGTCGTTTTCGGCGC
>JAZDIZ010000108.1:0-5086 GCA_043804515.1 Pseudomonadota bacterium
TGCAAAGCACGATCCTCCGGATTCGGGCCGCCCTGTGGATGGGGCCCAAGGCCACCATGAGTTGGATGACCGAGCAGTTCGCCACCGGGAAAATGCGCCGGGCGGGCATCGCCTCCAGGAGGTGAGGGTTCACTTCCGGCACGACCAAGGGGACGTCCGGATCCATCCGAAACGTCGAACTGTCGTCCAATACGACGGCTCCGGCCTTCGCCGCGACGGGCACGAACTCGCGGCTTATCTCCCCCCCCGCGGTAAAAAACGCGATGTGCGCCCCGTCAAAAACTTCGGGCGTCAACTCACGGATCGGAATGTCCTCGTGTCGGAACTCCAGTGTTTTTCCCATCGAGCGCTTGGAGGCCACCAGTCGGAGTTCCTTGATGGGAAACTTTCTCTCCTCCAGGAGGCGGAGAAACTCCCGGCCCACGGCGCCTGTGGCTCCTACGACTACGAAAACGAATTCCTGCGTCGCGCGCTGGGCCATGAAGGAAAATCGACGTTAGACCGGCGCCGGACCCAAGTCAATCGGCCTTTGCGCTCATGCGGCCCAGGACACCGAGTGTGAGCTGCCCCACGATCGAAAGGCTCCGATCCGAGATCTTGTCCACCGTGTCCTGGGGCGTATGCCAAAACCGCCCGGGTGAAGTCCTCCCTCCGTAGGTGAAGTCCATGAGATGAAGGGCCGGAATGCCGGCCTCGCTGAACGGAAGTTGATCGTCTTCCACCCTCAGGGGCGTTCTTTCCAGGAGATCCTCCCTCCCCTCCCGGCGCAACAGGTCCGTCACGATGTCTTGAAGCCGGGGGTCCGAATCGGCGCTCCGGATCAGCTTCAGGTCCGCGTCCCCGATCATGTCCAGGACGATGACGGCTCGGGTTTTCTTCTGCGATCCGAGAGCGGCCGCCAAATGCCGGCTTCCGTATAGGCTGTCCCGGCGGCTCCAGGATACGAGTGCTTCCTCGCCGTCCACGAAGGCCAAGCGGACATCGAACGGATAGCGCGCCTCCCGGAGCGAGGGGATCATCGCGAGAAGGAGGGCCACTGCGCAAGCCGAATCGTTGGCTCCCACGAAATCCATCCCGACGAAGCGCTTGCTGTCATAGTGCGCCAACAACAGGACCTGCTCGTTTCCGTTCCGGCCCGCTACGAGGGCGAAAAGATTTTTCATTTCGATCTCGCCGATCGGCGTGCGCGCCTGGAACGCCTCGGTGTCCACGGCCAGGCCCCGATCCGCCGCTTTCCTGCCGATCCACTGCCGGACCCGTTCGATCCCGGCCGAACCGGGCGGCCGGGGACCCATCGCCACCAATTCCCGCGTGAGAGACATCGCGTCCTTTCCAATGCCCGTGATCTCGAGCGAAGGTTCCTGGCCGCAACGTGAGGCCAGCGTGAAAAACACCAACGCGCAGGCGCCGAGTCCGCGAATCGCGGCTTGTAACAAAGACGGTTTCAAGGTTTGCGGATCGGGTGGACGTTTTCTCCCGCCGCGTCTTCACCGGAATCCGGGGCTTGAGCCGTCGGCGGAGCGGACGCGAGGTCATCAATTCGTTCCAGCGCCTTTTTCATCCGCCGGCGCCTCCTCGCCCGTCGGTAGGCCTGAACGGGCGGTGGGATGACGTACCTCTCGACCGGCCCGGAAAGGAGGTATCCGCAGCCGAGCAAGAAGAGAACCCACCACGGTTTCGTGTACCAAATCACCAGCCCGAGTGGCACGAGCACCAGCGTGTAAAAGGGCCGGCGCTGCGTGAGGTGAAGCGTCTTGAAGCTTCGGAACGGAATCGCGCTCACCATCAGTCCGGCCAAGAGATACGTGAAGATCAGGAGAAACCACTGGATGTCACCGGCGACGAAAAGCCCCTTGTCCCCCACCGGACGCCCTTCCCAGATCAGAATCGTGCCCGCCAGCATCATGGCGGCCATCGGGATGGGGAGGCCCTGAAAGAATTTTTTCTCGACGTTGCCGGCCTGGACGTTGAACCGGGCCAAGCGAAGCGCGCCGCAGGTCAGGTAAACGAAACAAGCGGGCCAACCCAGGCTCGGGAAGTCGCGGAGAGCCCAGACGTACATCGTGACTGCCGGCGCAACTCCGAACGAGACCAAATCGGCCAGGGAATCGTATTCGGTCCCGAATCGGCTTGAGGTCCTGGTCCGCCGCGCGACCCGGCCGTCCAATCCGTCGCAAATCGCGGCCGCGACGATCGCCACTGCGCAGATCTCGAAATTCTGCCCGCCGCTCATCGCCAATTTGATCGCCTGCACGATGGCGTAGAAACCGAAGAAAAGGCTCAATGTGGTGAAAAGGTTCGGAAGAATATAAACGCCTTTGCGCACGTCGCTCATCGGAACCTCCCAATCATCGACTCACCCCCGCGAACGCGGTCACCCTTCCCCACGCAAACCTCCACCGAGTCGGGCAGGTAGAGATCGCAGCGGGAGCCGAAGCGGATCAAACCGAAACGCTCGCCACGATCGACGCGATCACCGGGAGCCAACCGGCAGACGATCCGCCGGGCGATCAGCCCGGCGATCTGGACAAACACGATCTTAGCACCCGTCGGCGTTTCCAGAAGAACGGAGGTTTGTTCGTTTTGCAGGGACGCTTTCTCGGAATTCGCGGCGAACCATTTCCCCGCGTTGAAGTGCACATCCCGGATAATGCCCTCGAAGGGCACGCGGTTCACGTGAACGTTGAACACGTTCATGAAGATGGAAACGCGTTGGGCCTCCCCGGGGAGGAATCTCGGGTAAGGTGCGTGTGTAACACTCAGGATCGTTCCGTCCGCGGGAGACACGACGGCCGATGGATCCTGAGGATCCCTCCGATCCGGGTCACGAAAGAACCAGGCGACACAACCCACCGCAATCACGAACCAAACCACGCCAACCCACAGTCCGATCATCCACGGAGATGCGACCGTCACAAGCGCCGCCGCCCCCACGTACGGGATTCCATCCCGGCAAATGCCGGCAAATTTCCGAACCCGTTCTTGTGGCTTGATCAGTGGCTCAGTCCCACCCAAGGCCCTAGCTGGTAGAGACACCGTTCCCCGCGGTCCGCTTCCTCGCCAGGAGAAGGATCCGCTCCATTTCGTCTTTTCGCTTGAGTTTGAGTTTTTGAATCCGTTTCCGTTCCACTTCGTCCTTCAAGCTGACGTAACGCTGGCTGTTGATCTTTCCGAGAGCTTCCTCGAGCGACTGGTGATCGCGGAAAAGCCGCTTGAATTCGACATCCTTTTTTAGAAGCAGGGTCACCAATTCGTCTCGATTTTTTGCAGCCAGTTCCGGCATACGTCGAACCTCCGGGTAAAGGGTACAGAACGGAAAAAAACCGGCGCCAGTATAGCATCGAAGCGATCTTGTCTCGCCGGGTTTGTAGGGGACTCCAAAATCGAACCTGCTGAAATTGTGGGCGATTATGCCTCAGGCGCTCATTTTTGGCACACATTTTGAGTTTGATTCTGCTGTAGTTTCAACATGTTAAGCCAAACTAAGATGGTACGGCCCTTGCTGTGATTCCTCTTGAGGACAAAGGCCTTAGACGGACATATGCGGGTACGGTGCACAAAATGCGGCAATACGTTTGACGTGCCGGTCACGGCGGCGGGGAACATCGAGTATTCGAAGGTCAGGAACGTCTTTCGGGTGTCCTATCGGTTCCGAACGCCCTGCCCGAATTGCCGGAGCGTTCTCCAGCTGGCGCCGGGGCCCGGAGGGATGGCCAACGGCATTCCTCAAGCATTCGACCCTTCGGAGAAAACCCAATGCCTCGAACCTTCCATAACGGATACGACACTCCCTAGAACGCCGGCTACGGACAAAGCGCCGATCGAACCTGCGCCGACGGTACGGGTGAAACCCCCTAAGAAACCGGAACCCAAGGCCACCGCCTTCCGGCTGATGGAAAATCAGGCGGGCATCCGAAGACCGATTCATGTATCACTTAAGAAACGTGCATATAAGTCATTGCCGATTATAAAAATATTTCTATACGTAATCATTATAGCCAGTACGAGCCTCACCATGGCCATGACGGTTCTTGCGCTTCGAGGAGGCGAAAAACAGGAAGTGAAATCTCCGCCTGTCGTGCCCGCCAGATCGACGTCTTCCACTGCCGAGAAATCCAAGCCGAGTGCACAGTTCCCGGACCCGGAACCCACCGCCGCAGGAAAGACTGCGTCCCTGCCTCCATCCCCGGCACATCTCTCCGATGAGCCGCAAATCTCGGATCACGACGAGGCCGAGGAAGCGTTGTACGTGCCTCGCCGCATCATCACGTCCCCGTTCGGGAAGCGCGCCGATCCGTTCATCCCGCACACGGTGGAGTTCCATAAAGGGCTCGACATCGCGACGGTCAATCGCGCCGAGATCCCGGTGGCTTTGGACGGAACCGTGAGCTTTGTAGGCCGCAAAGGGGGCTACGGAAACCTGGTGGTCGTCAAGCACGCCGACGGCTATGAGACCCGCTACGGCCACTTGGCGAAGATCCTCGTCAAGAAAGGCTCGAAAATGAAAAAAGGGGGCGTGGTCGGCCTCGCCGGATCCACGGGGCGAACCACGGGAGTGCATCTACATTTTGAAGTCCGCAAGGGAGGAAGGCCGGTGGACCCGTTTCGGCTGGAGCTGATCTCCAGAGTTGTTCCGAAAAAGAACCGCGTTCCGTCAGGCTAATTGGACGGGCACTTTGTGGCCGTTCGCGCGGATGAGATCCGCAAGCTCTTCATCGCACCGTTCGACGTCTCCCGGAAGATCCCGAGACTCGCATTCCTTCTTCAACTCCACGAGAGCGTAGATCCGGTCGTCGTGGTCGTCGGCGTGGAACGCGATCCTTCTCATGATGAGGAACCGTTCCTGTTCCGCCTCGAACCTCTCGCGGCGCATTCCCAGCGTCCGGAAGATCAGGACGGCCAAACTCGAACACCAAACGGACGCAGCGGTCATCGGGTGCCGAGTCAACGCCCGGCGCACCCAAAACAGGGCCCGGCACGGATCGTTCGACCAGAACGCACTGGAAGCGAGACCGCACAGCGCGACGGCCCCAAGGTCGGGACTTTGGCGCTCCGCGACCTTCTCGAGCGCCCGCTCGCCCTGGGT
>JAZDIZ010000109.1:0-4603 GCA_043804515.1 Pseudomonadota bacterium
GTTCTGCGCATCGTACGTGTACCCCCAGACCGCCCGGATGATCCAAGGCCCCAGAAAGGAGGCCAGAAAGAGAAGAAGCATCACAAATGCGCCGAGCATTGCCGCCCGGTTCTTTTGGAGCCGCCGGAAGGCGTCGCTCCAAAGAGACCTGCCCATTTCAACCGGCCGGGTCATTCGTAACGGATCCTCGGGTCCAGAAAGGCGTACGCCACATCCACCAAAAGGTTCATCCCCAGGAGGAGCACGGAATAAAGGAGCACGACGCCCATCACGAGGAAGTAATCCCGGTTGAAAGCCGCATCCACGAAATAGGGGCCGATTCCGGGCGTTGAAAAAATCTTCTCGACCACGACGCTTCCCACCAGGAGATTCGCGATCGCCGGGCCGAGGAACGTCACGACGGGCAGAATTCCCCCTTTCAGCGCGTGGCGGAACACGATCACGCGTTCACTCAGGCCCTTCGCGTGCGCCGTCCGGATGAAGTCGGACCGAAGCACTTCCAGAAGCCCGGCGCGCATCAGCCTTGCGACGTATGCGGCGTAGAGTGTTCCCAGCGTGACCGCGGGAAGGACGACATGGCGGAGCGTCCCCCACCCCGCCGGTGGAAACCAAAACAGCGTGAGCGAAAAGACCAGAATCAGGATCGGGCCCAGGACAAAGGATGGCACGCTGATGCCGACCATCGCCAAGCCCATGAAGGCGTGGTCCCACTTCGTGTTCTGCCGGACGGCCCCGATAATCCCCGCCCCCACGCCCAGAAGAAGCGCCCACGCGAGCGCGAACAGGCCGAGGAGAAGCGTGGCCGGAAGGCCGGCCGCGATGATCTCGTTCACGCTCCGGCCCGCATAGCGCGTGGATAGGCCGAGGTCTCCCATTGCCAATCGCCCCATGTACCCAAGGAGCTGCAGTATCATCGGTTGATCGAAACCGTATTTCGCCTTGAGTTCCATAAGGACCTGGGGCGTGACGGCCTTTTCACTGGAGAACGGCGATCCTGGAGCCAGACGGATCACCAAGAACGACACCACGACGATCAGGAGGAGCGTCGGGATCAGGCCCAGAAGTCTTCGGAGAACAAATCGCCCCATGCTCACCTCATCGCCGCCGGAGGCGGCGGATCATCCGCCGGTTTGTCGGGAACGCCGCCATACCAGCGCTTGTCGATCCAGAAATATTTCCAGGGATGGCGATCGTCAAAGTTGCCCCAGAAGCCCATAAGATACGGTTTTTTGAGATACGAACGCGTGAACACGTAAATCGGAATCAGCGGCTGTTCGCCTAGCATCAGCTCCTCGGCGGTGCGGAAGATTCCCATCCGGGTCTTGGCGTCCCGGCTCAAGTTCGCCTCCCGGAGAAGGGCTTCGTAGCGGGGCGAGGACCAACCGGAATAGTTCGAGGTATTCTGCGAAGTCACAAGCTCCAGGAACGTGTACGGATCGGGATAATCCCCGAACCACGACATCCGGCCGATCTGGAATTTCTTCATCCTCAACCGTTCCAGATAGACGCTCCACTCCTCGTTCTCGAGTCTCGTCCGCACCCCCAATTCCTTTTTCCACATTTGCTGGATCGCCTCGACGAGCAATCTGTTTCCCGACAGCGTGTTGTAGGAAAAAACGAGTTCCGGCAGGTTTTTCCCGTCGGGATAGCCGGCCTCCGCCAGAAGGCGGCGCGCCTCTTTCGGATCGTAAAGCACGCTCCGAGGGCTTTGGTAACCGGCCAGGCCATCCGGAACGAAATCGGACGTGGGAACCTGGTTGGCCCGCGTGAGGTATTTAACGAACGCCTGACGGTCGATCGCCAGGCTCAGGGCCCTCCGAACGCGGACATCGGTAAGGGGTGGCTCGTGAACATTCACCCAGAGAAAGAACACGGCCATGTAGGGGTCCCTGTGGAAATCCGCGTACGGCGCCAGCTTGTCCATGAATTCGGGGGGAAGCGAGCCTTGCGAGCCGGACCAATCCAGGTCCGACGTTTTAAAGAGGTTCATCAAAGTGAATTGATGCTCGATGCTCAGAAGCCTTACGCGCCGGATGCGTACGTGCGCCGCATCCCAATAGTGCGGATTCCTTTCGAAGAGGAAATCGCGGCGGAATCTCCATTCTCGGAGCAGAAACGGCCCGTTGGAAACGATGTGTTCCGGCCGTGTCCACAAATCGGGATCCTTCCCTTCCGCCTTGAGGCGTTCGATCAGGTGTCGGGGGGCCGGCCTCATCGAGTAGTGGGAAACAAGGCTCAAAAAATACGGGACTGGAGAATGAAGCGTCACTTCCAGCGTGTCGTCGCCCTTCGCCAGTACGCCGACATCGAAGGCCTGTGCAATCCGAGCGTGAAGCGACGTCTTTTTGAACGGCTTTCCGTCAAGTTCGCGCGAGATGGATTCGCTCTGGGGAGTGCCGGATGCCGGGGGCTTCAAAAATACGGTTGCGAGGCGCCCTTTCGGGTCCAGGTCGATGCGTTCCACGTCCGACTTTGGCGGCAAAATGGAACGAATTTGTTCGCTTGTAGTCGAAGCAGGAAGATCGGTCAGAAGGACCGCCTGACGGTTGAAGGCTTCGGCGTTCCGGATCGGGAAAAGAAGGCTGGCGTTCTGGGACGCGGTCTTAGGGTCCAGGACCCGCTTCCAGGACCATTCGAAATCCCGCGCCGTCAGAGGCTGTCCGTCGGACCAGACGCTCTGCCTCAAATGAAACGTGTACGTCAGGCCGTCGTCGGAAATCTCCCAGGTCTTCGCAATGTCAGGCGTCGGTTCCAGGGTCTTGGGGTGGATCTCCACGAGACCCGCGAAGAGATTGAAGTCAATCTCGCCTCCGTACCCCTCCGAGCACTTGCCGGGATCGATGGATTTCGGCTCGGAGCTGTTGTTGATCCAGACCTCGTCGGCCGGGTGCTTTGGTTGCGTCCGGCCGAAATACGGCGATGAAGCTGGCGACGTGCACGCCAAAACCAGGGCCGGTGCAGCGAGAAGGAAACGAAAGCGGGATTGCATGCGGGCTACTATCCTTTTATCACGCCGATCGGTTTTAGACGCGCAACTTTGCGGCTGAGCCCCGCCCCTTGCACCACGTCCACCACCTGAGCCACGTCTTTGTATGCTTCCGGGATCTCCTCCTGGAGCGTGGCGATGCCCGCCGAGCGGACGAAGATTCCTCGATCCTCCAGATCCCTCGCGATCGCCATGTGCCGGGCCACTTTCTTGGCCTGCGTCCGGCTCATCAGCCTTCCCGCCCCGTGGCAGGTGCTTCCGAAGGTCTCGTTGAACGCCCCCTCCGTCCCCACCAGGACGTAGGAATACCTTCCCATGTCCCCAGGGATCAGCACCGGCTGCCCCACGCTTCTGTACGCCTCGGGTGTCTGCGGATGCCGCGGTGGAAAGGCCCTCGTGGCCCCCTTCCGGTGGACGCATAGTTCCCGTTCCTGTCCACCCACGCGGTGCCGTTCGAACGTGGCGATGTTGTGGCACACGTCGTATACCAAGTTCAGCCTCAGATCGGCGGGGCCTTTGCGCAGTTCCTGTTCGAAGCTCTCGCGCACCCAGTACGCGATCATCTGCCGGTTCGCGAAGGCGAAGTTGGCCGCGCAGGCCATGGCCTTGAGATACGCCTGCCCCTCGGGAGAACGGATCGGAGCGCAGCAAAGTTGCCGGTCGGGAATCTGGATTCCGTATTTCCGGGCGGCTTCCAGCATCGTCCGAAGAGAGTCGTCGCACACCTGGTACCCGAACCCTCGCGACCCGGTGTGGATCGAGACCGTCACCTGGCCGGGGAACAGCCCCAGAACGTTCGCCGCCTTCTCGTCGTAGACATCGGAAACGTACTGGACCTCCACGAAATGGTTTCCGGAGCCGAGCGAGCCGAGCTGGCTCCTGCCCCGCTCCAGCGCGCGCTCCGAGACGGTCTCCGGATCGGCGCCGGGGATCACGCCCGACTTTTCGATGTGATCCAGGTCCGCGTACCCTCCCCCTTCACGCTCCACCACCCACCGCGCCCCTTGGGTGAGGACTTTCGGATAATCCTTCTCGCTCAACCGCAGGTCACGCCGGTGAGAGCCCACTCCCGTGGGGATGTTGTCGAAGAGCCGGGAGACCAGAGTCTTGAGATGCGGCGTGATCTCCTCCCTCGTCACCTCGGAGCGCAGGAGACGGACACCGCAGTTGATGTCATAGCCGACGCCGCCGGGGGAAACGACGCCGGAGTCGGGATCGAACGCCGCCACGCCGCCGATCGGGAATCCGTATCCCCAATGTCCATCGGGCATGCAGAGCGCGTACTGCCGTATCCCCGGGAGAGTGGCTACGTTGGTGACTTGTTCGAAAACGCCGGCGTCCATGTCGGCGAACAGGTGAGGGGTCGCGAGCACGCGCGCGGGAACGTTCATTCCCGGCTTCGCCGTCGGCGGGATCTCCCAAATGTTGGGTTCGATTTCGACCGCCATCCGGGCGATCTTTGAATCCGGGACGTTAATCATAACCTAAATATCAACTACGACTTGCGCCGTCATAGCGTCGCCTTCACGGGTGACTCGAAACATGTGATAGGTGACGGCTTTGATATCCTGCCCGAGGCGCTGGGTATTGGGGTGGATGGTATCGCCGTTCAAGGTG
>JAZDIZ010000110.1:0-3551 GCA_043804515.1 Pseudomonadota bacterium
TGCCGGAACGCCTTCCGGTGGGACACGTACCGGAGGATCGCCACAGAATGGGGCTGATCCTGACTTGGTCCGTCAAGGACAACCTGATTCTGGGACAGGAAGGTTTGAAGAAGTTTTCGGCCGGGCCGTTCCTCAAGCCAAAAGCCATCACCGACCACGCCATGACCCTGGTTGGGGACTACGACGTGAAACCTCCCCGAATCGATCTTCCGGCGTCCTCGCTTTCGGGAGGGAACCAGCAAAAAGTCGTTCTGGCGCGGGAGCTCCATCCGATACCCAAATTCGTGATCGTTTCCCAGCCGACCCGCGGCGTGGATATCGGCGCCATCGAGTTCATTCACAAGAAAATCGTCGAACTGCGCGACCAAAAGGCCGCCATCCTTCTGATATCCGCCGAACTGGAGGAGATCCTTTCGCTCAGCGACCGGATCGTGGTCCTCTATCGGGGACGCAAGATGGGTGAAGTGCTCCCCGAGGAAGCTACCGAGCAGCGGCTGGGCCTCATGATGATGGGGAGCGCGGCCGAATGAGGGCTTTTCTTATTTCGTGCCTTACGATGCTCCTGGCGTTTGCCGTGGCCGGCATCGTCGTGTGGAGCGTCGGCGAAAATCCTTGGCAAGTGTACAAGATTCTCTTTTCTTCGGCGTTCGGATCGTTCTCCGCGCTCGGCTACACGCTTTATTACGCAACGCCCCTGATCTTCACGGGGCTTTCCGTGGCTCTCGCGTTCCACGCGGGCCTATTCAACATCGGCTGCGAGGGGCAGCTCTATATCGGGGCGTTTTGCGCCACACTGGTCGGCCTATGGGCTCCCAAAGAGACCTCCTTCGGCTGGGTTTGGCTTACCCTGGGATTCGGCGCCGCTTTTCTGGGCGGCGCGCTTTGGGCTCTTGTCCCGGCGGTCTTGAAGGCCTACCGCGGCAGCCACGAGGTCATCACCACGATCATGCTCAACAGCATCGCTGCGGCCCTGACGAGCTATCTCACGCTCTATCATTTCAGGGATCCGGCCACACAAACCATCGAAACGCCGCAGATCTCTCCGGCGCTCGAGACCCCCGCGCTTTCTTCGTTCCTTCCTTTCCCCGAGAGCGCGCATGCCAACATCTCGTTTTTCGTGGCTTTGTTGGTGAGCATTGGCGTCTTCGTCCTGCTCTGGAAAACCAAACAGGGCTATGAACTGCGGGCGTTGGGACAGAACGAGTCGGCCGCCCGTTGCTCCGGGATCTCGATCCGGAAAACAACCATCGCCGTATTCGTCCTGTGCGGCGGGATCGCGGGTTTGGTCGGAACCAACGACATCCTGGGTTACGCACACCGGTTCCGGGAAGGCTTCTCGCCGGGTTACGGATTTCTCGGCATCGCCGTCGCGCTCTTGGGCCGGAATCATCCGTTCGGAGTTGTCGTCGCCGCCCTGCTTTTCGGGGCGCTCCACAACGGGAGCGTGGCTTTGGATCTCGACACCGAGCATTTGAGCCGGGACCTCATCGTCGTTCTGCAGGCCATCATCATTCTCGCTGCGGCGTCGGACGCGTATCTTCAGCGGAAGCTCCCGCGCTGGAGGAGGAAGCCCGCATGAACTGGATTGAAAGCGGCTTCTGGATCGGCCTTCTGGCTTCCACGATCCGCCTTTCGACACCGCTCACGCTGGCGGCTTTGGGCGGGCTCTTCTCCGAGCGAAGCGGCGTCATCAACATCGGCCTGGAGGGCCTGATGTTGGTGGGTGCGTTTGCAGCCGCGGCCGGGAACCTTGCTACGGGTTCTCCGTGGCTCGGCCTCTTGATCGCTCTCGGAAGCTGCGCGCTTCTGGCCGGCGTGCACGCCCTGGCTTCGATCCATTGGCGCGCAAATCAGGTCGTAAGCGGCATGGCTATCAACATTCTGGCCCTCGGACTCACGCCGATGCTGAGTAAGGCCTTCTACGGTTCGACCGGTTCCACGCCGAGCATTTCTCCCGACGCCCATTTTTCCGACTGGTCCGTTCCGTTCCTCTCCAAAATTCCCGTTCTTTCCGCCTTATTCACCGACCACACGCCGATCGTATTCTTCGCTCTGATGCTCGTTCCGATAATCCACTACTGGTTTTACCGAACAGCCGGGGGGCTGCGCGTCCGAGCTATCGGCGAGCACCCGGCGGCGGCCGACAGCGTGGGCCTTTCGATTCCGAAGATCCGTTACCTTTGCGTCATCGCTAGCGGCGCCCTGTGCGGCCTGGCCGGCGCCTTCCTTTCGATCGGATACGGGAGCCATTTTTCGCGGAATATGACGGCGGGGCGCGGCTTCATCGCACTTACCGCTCTGATCTTCGGAAAATGGAAACCTGTTCCCACGTTCCTGGCGTGTCTTCTCTTCGGCCTCATGGATGCGCTTCAGATCCGCCTTCAGGGGGTTTCCGTCCCGATCCTCGGCGAGATCGCGCCGCAGTTCATTCAAAGCCTTCCGTACGTGACGACGCTTATCGTTCTCGGCGGTTTCGTGGGAAGCGCACGGTCTCCCAAAGCTCTCGGGTTTCCTTACATCAAGGAGGATTGAGATGCTGGTCCTGATCCCCGGCCATGAGGCGGGCCGCCTCGAGAGCTGGTGGATCACAATGGTCGGTTGATCCGTCTTCTTTTCTTGCCATTTCCCTGCTTGCAATTCACGGCCGAAAGATGATAGGAACGCCGCCTTTTGTAGCTGAGAAAGGATGTAACTATCATGCTGAAGAAGGTGCTGTTCATTCTGTTCCTGTCGTGGTTCATTTGCGGCACGGCCTTGGCGCAGGCGATCTCCACACAAACGCCGCTCTTGACCAAGGCTTGGGCCGTGAACGGAGACCAGATGGAGTGCAAGATCTTCCCGAACCAGGTCCTGCTCACGACCACGTTCAACGCCGCAAGTATTGAGAAGCCCATGCCGGTCACCGTGACTCAGAAGAGAGATGTTCTTGTGCCCGTGCAACTGGTACACAACCTGATTCGGACGGCCGACACCAGCGGGGAACGTGATTCTTCTCAATCGTTTGCCGACCTGCTTGCGAATGCCTCGGAGCCCGACGGGAAATACGTGGCGTGGCTTTCGAGTACCCACCGTGTGACGTTGAAATATCGCGGTTTCGTCACGCAAGAGGTCTTCAGAGCTCACCGAAAGACCGGCAGGGCCGCCGAAGCGCTCGTCAAGATCATGGACGCGTTCTGTAGCTGATCTTTCGGACCGAATCGAAATCAGGTGTGACGTTCGTCGGCGTTCGCGCGAGACGTGGAGATCACTCCACGTCGAAATCGAAATACGTGTTCGCATACGGCTCGTTCTTCAGCGTGAAATGCCACCATTCCTGGGCGATCCCCTTAAAGCCGTTCTTCTCCATGATCAACCTGAGAAGCAGCCTGTTCTTTTTCTCTTCCGGCCCCACGTTCGGGCTCTCCGGATGCGAAAGCGCATCGAAGCAGTCGTACCCGGTTCCCATGTCCAGGCTGTTGTCCGGGAATCGTTCGCCATACGGCAGCGCGCACTCAGCCAATTTCTCCCCATCCCGATACGGGCGCTGAGGCGGTACGGAAACGGGGACGAGC
>JAZDIZ010000111.1:0-3129 GCA_043804515.1 Pseudomonadota bacterium
GCCTACGGGAAAGGCGGCCAAGGCCTCAAAATAGCGTCTGGCCAGGGCAACGCAACGGGACAAGCGCTCTTCGAGCCTTTTCAATTGCCCTCGTCCCAAAGCCGCCTGGAAATCGGTCAGGCGGAAATTCAGACCGGCCTCGATAAATCGGATGCCGGTGTCATAAAGTTGCATGCCATGGTTGCGGAAAAGAGAGAGCCTCTCGGCGAGAGCATCGTCGTCGAGGGCCACCGCGCCTCCGTCGCCGGTCGTCAGACTCTTTCGCGGGTGGAAGGAAAAGCAGACCGTCCCCTCGGATCCGAGACGTCGCTCACCGAAACGCGCACCCAAAGCGCAGGCGGCGTCATGGATCACGGCTAGGGAATGAGTTTTTGCCACGTGGCCGATGGCCCCCATGTCGGCCGCCATACCAAACTGATGCACCGGCATGACGGCACGGGGCTTTTCGTCGTATGACCAGGCCAAAAGGGTCTTCAGAAGCGCATCCGGGTTCATGTTGTAGCTTTTGGGGTCCACATCCACGGGAACGGGACGGGCTCCGAGGCGTTCAACCGCGTTAAAGGAGGCCGGAAAGGTAAAATCGCTGACCAGGACGGCGTCGCCAGGGCCTACTCCATGCGTAAGAAGCGCGCAATACAGGGCGGCGGTGCCGCTGGAGACGAGGCAGACGTGCTTTGCTTCCAGAAAGGCCGCCAGTTCCTTTTCGAATGCGACGCAAATCTCGCCGTGAACCAGGCGTCCGGAACGCAGAACCCGCACACAGGCGTCGATGTCGTTGTCGTGCAGGTCTGGATCGGCCAGGCGGATCATATTCACCTACTTGAAGATGTCCGGCAGATCGGGCAACTGGTCGAAGTGTTCGCGGTACCAGTCGGCCGTGCGCCGGATGCCGTCTTCAAGATCCATCTTGGCTTCGAAGCCGATCAGCTCCTTGGCTTTCCTCACCGAAGGAATGCGAAGCTCGATGTCGGAAGTCAGGGGGGGCTTGAAAACGATGTTGGATTTGGAATAGAGCACCCGGCATACCGTTTGCGCCAGGCCGTGAATGGTCGTGACGGCGCGGGCGTTCCCGATGTTGAACGATTCTCCCACGGCGTCTGAATGCTTCAGGGTCAGCATCAGGCCTTCGATCATATCGTCGATATAGCACCAGGCGCGGATCTGATGGCCTTCGCCGAAAATGTTCAGGTCTTCATTCTCCAGCGCGCGGCGGATGAAGACGTGCAGGGCGCCCTCGCCGACCTGCCCGGGGCCGTAGATGTTGAAGGGCCGCAAGGTGACAGTGGGCATGCCATACTGGCGATGATAGGCGAAGGCCAGGTGTTCGGTGGCGAGCTTGCTGACGGCGTAGGTCCAGCGCGCTTCGCCCACTGCGCCGATGCTCGAGGGGTCCGATTCCTCCGAGTTGAAAGCCGCCCCGCCGAAAACCTCCGAGGTGGAGAAATTGACGAAGCGCTCAAGTTCGGGGAGACGTTTGGCGCCTTCGAGGACGTTGGACGTGCCGCTCATGTTGATCAGCATCGTTTCGGCGGGCATCTGGCTCACGGTATCGATGCCGGCGATGGCCGCCGCGTGGACCACGATGTTCGCCCCTTCCATGGCGCTTGTAACGGCCTCCCGGTCCAGCACGTCCCCCTTGATCACCGTGAGGTTCTTATGATTTCGATAGGGCTTGGAGGACAGGGCATCGCGTCGGAAGGAGTCGAAAACGGTGATTTCGTTCTCCCGGATCAGGCGTTCGATCAACGAGGCTCCGATGAATCCGGCCCCGCCCGTGATGAAGATCCGTTTTCCTTCGATGATGGGATTCGCTCGGGCGTTCTCTCTCATGGGTTCCTCCATTCCGTCCCGGGAGTTTATCCTCGGAGACAGGTCAGATGGTTTTCGAAGTTCAGAATCGTTTTAGGGTCCACCCGCGTCCCGTGCCGCATCGATTCATGCGTGATCGGGGCGGGACCGCCGGTCATGTCTACGACAAAAACGTAAGCCTTTCCGCGAGCGGCCAGCGCCCCGAGGGCTTTGGCGGCCAGGGCGGCGTTCGCAAGATTCACGACTTGCGCCGGATGGCTCTCCAGATGCGCCATCATGTCGTCCACGGTTTCGAACACTCGGTTCGTCGCCCAGATGTCCACGGCGCCCTCGCGGTGAAGCGAGTAGCGTTCTTCCGCAAGCGCCGGATGTTCGCCAAGAGTGACCATGTCGAAGGGAATGAATTCCGTCACCACGTTGATCGGTCGATAGGAGAACCACGGCAGCTTTCGATAGACATCCGGCAGGAGATTGATCGCCGTGGGATCCAGGGCGGCGGGATCATATTCCCTGGCGACGGCTTGCTCCAACTTGGCCAATTCAGTACCCAAGACGCCGTAAGAGCGTGCGAGCGCCAGCCAGCGCCGGGCGTATTCGTAGAAGATCACCCACAGGTTGTGCTGTTTGCCGTAGCTTGCGCCGGTGTAGAAATCTCCGGAAAAGAAGCGCTCGCCGTGATACAGGAGGCGCTGCACGAACTGCTCGATCCCGGCCGCGAGGCGCTCCGGCTGTGCGCCCGCCGATCCGAAGCCGAAGATCTCCTCCGGGGGATACATGAACAGTATCAGGTTCATGAAATTGGTGACGCCCTTGTTGCGGATGATCAGACCTTCCACGTCGCCGAAGGTGCTTTTGCGGTGAATACGGTACTTGTAGAGAGCCTTCGGTATGTGCCGCAACACGAGTTTACCGAGGCCGGGGAGATAAAACGGCGTGATGAAGCGCCGGGCGTAGTATTCCCCGTAATATTTGTCGTACAATTCACGTCGCACCAGCAGCACTTCGGGAATGACGTTCCCGCCCTTGTCGAGAAGACAACGCAACAGTTCCGCCCGGTCGGAATATTCGCGATAACCCCAGACACCCTTTTGCCGACCGTCCTGGTCGATCACGGCCAGGTCGGTGTAGACCATGTCGGCCTTTTCACTCTGGATCACACTCACGAAGGCGTCGAGCGCCCCATCGGCAAGAAGATCGTCGTCGCTGAAGTTGAGGACATACTCGCCGCTCGCCAGTTCAGCCGCACGACGGAAGCCGAGCGCTGCGCCGATGGGCGAGGGATTGCGCGCATACATCAAGTTCGGGAGTTTTTCCTTGAAT
>JAZDIZ010000112.1:0-5390 GCA_043804515.1 Pseudomonadota bacterium
CTGGCCGAGCAGCATTTCAAGACCCTCTCCGAATGGGCTCAAGTCTGCGATGTCCGTGTGGCGCTCGTTATCGGCGGGCAACCCACATCGGAGCGGAAAGCGGTCTTGGACGGGGTCAAAGCAAGGCGGATTCACCTTGTCGTGGGAACGCACGCCCTCTTGGAGGGAAGCGTTAGTTTTCCAAGTCTCGGATTCGTGGTGGTCGATGAGCAGCACCGCTTCGGCGTGCAGCAGCGGGCCACTCTTCGCGGCAAGGGGTTCGACCCGGACGTTCTGGTGATGTCGGCGACGCCGATCCCCCGCACACTGGCTCTCACGCTTTACGGGGATCTGGATGTCTCGATCATGAACGAGCTCCCCTCCGGGCGGAAACCGATCACCACGAGGTTGTTCCGCGAGGCGGAGCGGGAGAAGGTCTATGAGCTCGTGAGGCAGGAGACCAAGGCGGGGCGGCAGGTGTTCATGGTCTACCCGCTCGTAAGCGCATCCGAACGGGTCGATCTCAAGGACGCCACGTCCATGGCTTTGGAGCTTCAGAAGGATATTTTCCCGGATTTTCGTCTCGGCCTGCTTCACGGGCAGATGCCGCCGCCTGAGAAGGAAGCGTTGATGCGGAAATTCCGCGCGCGCGAGATGGACATCCTCGTGGCTACGACGGTCATCGAGGTGGGAATCGACATCCCGAACGCGACGGCGATGGTGATTGAACACCCCGAACGGTTCGGCCTATCGCAGCTTCATCAGTTGCGTGGCCGCGTGGGGCGAGGATCGGAACGTTCGAATTGCTACCTGATCGTCCCTGCGGGGATCACCCGCCAGGCGCGGGAGCGCCTGGCGATCTTCAGCCGGGTGCACGATGGATTTCTTTTGGCGGAACAAGACCTGCGCCTGCGCGGCCCCGGCGACTTCTTCGGCCTGGCGCAGTCCGGATTTCCCACGTTTCAAGTGGCCCGCTTTCCGCGTGACCTGAACATCCTGGAAGCGGCCCGGCGCGAGGCCTTTGCTCTTCTGGAGGGCGACCCCCGGTTGAAGGAGCCCCAACATGCGCACTTGCCGTGGCTCTTGGATCAGGTTTGGTCCGAACGGATCAAGCTCGTCCAAGTAGGCTGAGAACGAAAAAAAAGCACCCCAGGCCGCAGTATGTGAAAGAGGGAAAGACTGCGCAACCTGGGGTGCTTCTCATTGCGACTTTGAAACCCCGAAGCTTATGGCCGTGTTTCGTTGATCGGGTTGGCACCGGTTGTAGGGGGAAAAGAAGTGGTACCAACCTTAGGCCGGCCCGGAGTTCCTTAGATCCGTCGCAAACTGTAAAAGAACGATTGCTCGGCGGAGTAGCATGACTTATGCCAGCAGCGCGCAGCTCGCCATTGAAAGTTATAAGTAATTGTTTTAGCTATTAGTTTTTGTGTACTGGGGGCAAGCTGCAACGCTCCGACCGCCGTAATCTTTGGTCCGAGTGTAAAAAGTACACAAAATATTGCACTGACGTCGAAGAATTTTCATCCTGCGTAAAACAAGACGGCCAAAAGCACAGTCGAAGGAGGGGAAGAACAGTGCCTCTGGCCGCCTATCCGATATGAGGAGACCCTTGATAAGCCTCGGCTTTCGCCCGGGGACCCTCAAACTGCGTAGGGGGAAATGAGGTAGTGGTCTTGAGCCCCAGACTAACGCAAACGCCTCTCGAAGGATCTCCTACAAGAAGTGCGAAAAGCAAGTCGCATACCAAGTACCCCCGTCAAATGGGACAATTTTAACCACCTGAAACTATTAGAAAAAACGTCGTTGTTTCGAGGATTGCCCGAACGAATTGTTCGGCACATCACAAGCCCATGTAAAAAATACGTTCCAGCTTAATTGGTACAGTGATTTTAAATAGTTACGGAAAAAAAACCGTTGCCGCAATGGTGTAGAAAGTACACCTCTATTCTCTTTCATGGCGGAAGCGGTTCAGCTTGTTGTGAAGTGTCTTCAAACTAAGGCCTAAAATCTTGGACGCCTCCGTTTTGTTGCCCCCTGTGAAATCCAATGTCCTGTAGATCATGGTCTTCTCGACTTCATCCATGCTGGATCCCAAGGGGACTACAATCTCCGGGCCCTCCGTCCTTTTGGACCGGATGCCCTCCGGCAGATCCTCTGTGCCGATGATCTTGGATCGGCAAACAATGACAGCGCGCTCGATCGCGTTTCGGAGTTCGCGCACGTTTCCCGGCCAGGCGTGCCCTTTGAGCACGGCCACCGCGTCGGGATGGATGCTCCTGATCTGCTTTCCGTTCCGCTCGGTGAAATACTCCACAAAATGTTGGGCCAGCACCGGGATGTCGCCTATGCGCTCGCGCAGAGTGGGGAGCGAAAGGTGGAAAACGTTGAGACGGTAGTAGAGGTCGTCCCGGAAAAGGCCTTCGCGTAGCGCCTCATCGAACATGATGTTCGATGCGGCTATGAGGCGGACGTTGGCATGAAGCTCCTCTTTGCCGCCCACTCTTCGGAAGGTCCCGTTTTCCAGAACGCGCAGCAGTTTGCTTTGCAGGTCGGTGGCCATTGTGGCGATTTCGTCCAGAAACAGAGTCCCGCCGTCCGCCAGTTCAAAACAGCCTTCCTTGGTTCTTATCGCTCCCGTGAAGGACCCCTTTTCGTGGCCGAACAACTCGCTTTCCAGGAGCGTCCCCGGGATCGCGGAGCAGTTGATCGGAACGAAGGGGCCTTGCTTGCGCGGGCTCATGTCGTGAATGGCTCGCGCCACCAGCTCTTTCCCGGTCCCGCTCGCGCCTGAAATCAGGACGGACGCGGTGCTGGGGGCGGCCAGCTCGATCTGGTGGAAAAGTTCCTGCATGGCGGGAGTGGTCCCGATGAGTTTTCCGAAGGATCCAAGTTGGCGCAACTCCCTACGGAGGCGTTTCACCTCATCGTCCGTCTCCATCTTTTCGTTGAGTTTCTCGAGAAGGTTCTTGAGGCGGACGATATCGACGGGCTTTGTGAGGTAGTCGTACGCCCCCTCCTTGATGGCCACGACGGCGGAATCGATGCTTCCCTGCGCGGTGAGAAGAACGAAGATCAAGTCGTCGCTTCGGACCTTCTTCAAAAGCGCGATCCCGTCCATCCGGGGCATGACGAGGTCGCAGATCAGCAGGTGGGGGCGAAACGCCTCCATCTTGCCGAGAGCCGTGCGGCCGTCTTCGGCGGTCTCGGTTTCAAACCCCCAGCTTTCGATCAATTCGGACAGGCCGGTGCGCGCGGACTCCTCGTCGTCCACGACCAGGATGCGCTTCTTCGGCTGGCGCGAACCCAGCGGATCCACGAAGTCGATTGAATCGGGTTCAGGCTGCGGAAAACGTGACCGTGAATTTTGTGCCATGGTTCACCTTGCTTTGAAATTCGATCTTGCCGCTTTGGGCGGTTACCAGACGTTTGACGAGCGATAAGCCGAGACCGCTTCCCTTTTCCTTTGTCGAAAAATGAAGGTCGAAGACCTTGGCGAAGTTCTGCCTGGGAATCCCGACCCCCGTGTCGGAAACGACGACTTGGACCGTGTTCTCGCTCCCTGGGGAGACTTCCACGCTGAGCCGCCCCCCGTCGGGCATGGCTTGAACCGCGTTCAACATCAGGTTCAGGAAAATCTGCTTGAGATGATCCTCGATCCCTTCGATCGGGGGCAGATCCGGCTCCACATGCAGACGAAGCTTGATCCGTTCCTTTTCCAATTGCGCCCTCAAAAGCTCCGCTACCTGGGATACGACTTTGCCCAGGTTTAACTTTTCGAACTGCCCCTCGATGGGCCGCGCGAAATCCAGGAACCTCTTCATGACGTTGTCCAAACGGCTGGTTTCCGACGAGAGCACGTCGACGTATTTGCACAGAGCCTCCCGCTTCGGGGCCGGGAGATCCGTAAAGTGGCCCTTGAGCACTTCCATGTTGATCACCATCGAATTCAGCGGGTTCTTGATCTCGTGGGCCAGGCTTGCGGCCAGTTCACCCATGGCCAGCATCTTTTCCTTCTGAATCGTCCGCTGGGCCTGACGCCGGCTCTCCGTAACGTCCCTAATGATCGCGGAGCTGCCGATCTCCTTGCCCTCGGCGTCGCGGATTACGGTTCTTGTGATGTCGATCAGGATTCGTTTGCCGTCCTTGGTGATGGCTTCGGCCACATAATTCTTGAGAAAGCCTTGTTCGTGGAATTGCTTCGTAACCGCCGAGATCTTCTTGCTGCGCCGGAACTCGGGCGCGAGGATCGTGCGGAAAGGCCGGCCCAGGATCTCCTTGGCCTTATAACCGAACATGAGCTCGGCGCCCCGGTTCCAGGAGCGGAGATATCCCTTGCCGTCCATCGCCGTGATGGCCTCCATGGAGTGGCGGAGAATGTTGGCCAGAAACTGCTCTTTGTTCCGGATCTCCTGTTCCAGCCTCCATTTCTCGGTAGTGTCGATCATGGAGACAACCTGTGCGCCGTCGGGCATCGGGTTCACGTTGATGTGAATCAGGCGTTCCTCGCGGTGCCTTCCCACGAACATGAACTCGTAAGTGGTGGGAACGGAATGCGGTCGGACCCGCCGCTCTTCGGTCATCTGTTCGATCCGAGCCCGGTCCCTCGGATGAACAAACATGAGGTAATGGATCTTGCCTTCGATCTCGGCCTTGGGGACACCGGCGAGTTCTTCGAAAGCGTGGTTCACGCGTGCCAGGATTCCGTTGCGATCGCAGACGGCAACGGCCATGCCGGCGTTCTCAAAGAGGGCCCGGTACTCCTTTTCGGATTCCCGGATCGTCCATTCCACCCGCGCCCTCTCGGTGACGTCCAAGACGATCTCCAGGACATTGACCACGTTGTTCTTGGAATCCATCAGAGGCGCATCGACCAATTGGAAATACCGATCAACGCCGTTCTTCATCTTTCTGCTGGTGTACCCGGTTACGATGTTGCCGGTTTCGAAGGTCTGCATGGGGAGGCATTCCGGGCACTTGGAGTCCCTGCCGCGAAACACGCGATAACAGTTCTTCCCCCTGACGTCATCTAGGTTGCCGTAGGCTTCCTCCATCACGTCGTTCATCCAAACCACCCGCATATCCCGGTCCAAGAGCCAAATACCAGCTCCCTTGACGGCCATCACATTCTGTTGCCGTTCCTCAACGATCGCGTTGCAGAAGATTCGGCTCGGTTTTAGCTCGTGTGTTGCGGGCGGAGTCCCTGAATCCGTAGACTTTTGCGGAGTGCTCACCGCAGACCCTCCTCACAGTTGGAATACGGGGCAACATACCACACTCTTTACGAGCATGTAAAATCGTTTAACTCGTTAATACTAAAGCAATTATTCGGAGTCCGGTCAGTCAGGATTAAGTGTGAAGAGTCAGGACGTTATTCAGTAAATCAAAAGGTTCACCTGGGGTCCCTGTTAGGG
>JAZDIZ010000113.1:0-16619 GCA_043804515.1 Pseudomonadota bacterium
CAAGAGCGTCCGCGCCCCGATCATGATCGATTCCACCGACGAACGGGTGACCGGCATGGCACTCACGTACCTTCAAGGGAAGGCCATCATCAATTCCATCAATCTGGAAAACGGCGAGGACCGCTTCCGGAAAGTCGTGCCGTTGGCCAAGATCTTCGGGGCGGCGCTCGTCGTGGGAACCATCGACGAGAACCCCACCGAAGGAATGGCACTGACGCGTTCGAGGAAACTTGAAATCGCCCGACGGAGCTACGACCTCTTGACGGGAAAATACGACATAGAGCCGGAGAACATCCTCTTCGATCCTTTGGTCTTCCCGTGCGCTTCCGGGGATCCCGCTTACGCCGGTTCCGCCGTGGAGACCATGGAGGCCCTGCGCCTCCTCAAGAAAGCCTTCCCGCGTTCCAAGACGCTTCTCGGTATTTCCAACGTGTCGTTCGGCCTTCCCGAGGCCGGGCGCGAGATCCTGAACTCCGTTTTTCTCTATCATTGCACGCAGGCGGGATTGGATGTGGCGATCGTCAATACGAATCAGCTTCGGCGGTTCGCCTCGATCCCCGAGGATGAGAGGACGGTGGCGGAAGATCTTCTTTGGAATCGAGGGGAAGGGTGCATCGAGAGGTTCAACGAACGTTTTCGGACGAGGGCCGCCCCAAAAAAGGAAGGAGCCCCTCGCCTTCAATTGGAGGATCGACTGGCCCGCTGTGTGATCGAGGGCACGAGGGAGGGGTTGGCCGAAGACCTCGACGAGGCTCTTAGAGCTGCGGCCCCGATCGAGATCATCAACGGCCCGCTCATGAAAGGGATGAACGAAGTGGGGCGGCTGTTCAACAAGAACGAGTTGATCGTCGCCGAAGTCCTTCAAAGCGCCGAGGTGATGAAATTCGCCGTCGAACATCTCAAGAAATTCATGTCCAAGTCCCAAGCGTGCACGCGGGGAAAGGTTCTCCTGGCGACCGTGAAGGGAGACGTGCACGACATCGGAAAAAACCTCGTCGAGATGATTCTGACCGGAAGTGGGTTCGAAGTGGTGGATTTGGGGATCCGCGTGACTACCGAAGCCTTGATCGCCGCCGTCAAGGAACATCATCCTCAGATTCTTGGACTCTCGGGGTTACTCGTGAAGTCCGCCCACCAAATGACCGCCACGGCGGAGGACCTCGCTAAGGCCGGCGTTAAGGTTCCCATGCTGGTGGGGGGCGCCGCTCTCACACGGAGCTTCGTGGATCGGAAGATCGCAAAGGCTTACGCGGGTATGGTGGCGTATGCCTCCGACGCCATGAACGGCTTGGAGCTGGCCAACATCGTGGTGGATCCTGCCAAGTTCGAGCGGTTCAAGACGGAGCTGGAGAAATCACGCGCCGCAAGGGTCGCCGGGCCTCAGCGGAATATCGACGCTTCGAAAGAACCGCCCCCGCGCTCCGCCGTTCTTCCCGTGGAAAAGCCGCCATCCCCCCCGGACTTCGAACGGCATGTTCTTGCAAAGACGCCGGTGGATGAGATCTGGGCGTACATCAACCCCCGGATGCTTCTGGGGCGCCATCTGGGTCTTTCGAATTCCATCATCCGGTTCGTCGAGGAGAACCGGCTGGCCGAACTCGAGGACCTTCCTCAGGGGAAAAAGGCGCTAGAGATTCTTCGCGTCCTCGATGAGGTGAAGGAGGAATGCGCGAAGCGCAAGCTTCTGGCGCCCAAAGCCGTGTACCGGTTTTTCCCGGCTTCCGGCGAGGGAAACGAAATCCACGTTCGCAATCCTAACAAAGAAGATGTCCCGGCCCGGATCCCATTTCCGCGCCAGAGCAAGGCTCCTTATCTTTCGGTCCCCGACTACCTGAATCCGGCCGCGTCGGGTCGGAACGACAACGTTTGCCTTTTCGTCACGACGGCGGGCCACGGCGTCCGGGAGACGTCGGACGAGTGGAAGAAGAAAGGGGAATTCCTCCGCTCCCACGTGCTTTCCGCGCTGGCCCTGGAGTCGGCCGAGGCGTATGCCGAATGGCTGCATGCCAAGATTCGCTCTCTTTGGAATCTGCCCGATCCGCCTTCCATGACGATGATGGAGCGCTTCCAAGCCCGTTATCCGGGCAAGCGTTATTCGTTCGGTTACGCCGCCTGCCCCAACCTCGAGAACCAGCAGATGCTGTTTGATCTTCTTCGGCCCGAGGATATCGGCGTCACACTGACGGAAAGTTTCATGATGGATCCCGAGGCATCCGTTTCGGCGGTGGTGATCCACCATCTGCAAGCCGCGTACTTCACCGCCTAAAATTATACATAAAGTATGCGTTTAGATATCTATGCATAACTATTTAATATAATGAATAAATTGCGGTGTGTTCTTAGATCACGTGCCCAGGGCGCAGGATTCGTTTTCGGCGGGTGCATCGGCCGCTGAAGGCCGTTCGCTCAGGGAGCGGCCGTTCCGGTTCTTGTTCCAGTGGACCGCGTTCATAGCCAGGTAATAGAGCGGGTGCTTCCGGTTGGCCCAGAACCGCCTGACGATCGAAGGCAGCGTGTAAAAATCCGCGGAGAGCCGGTTCTTCTGCCAGTCGATCTCCTGATGCGAAAAGTGGGGGTGTTTCCAAACAAGGTGCCCACCGTCGTACTTTCTCCAATCCCGCTCCCGGATCAACCCCTGCTTCTCAAGCCTTTCATAGAGTTGTGTCCCCGGGAAGGGCGTCAGGATTCCGGTGCTGAGCAGCATGATGTGGTTGCGGATCGCGAACTCGCGCACCTTGGCGAAGGTCTCAGGAGTGTCCCCCTCCCATCCGAAGATGAACGCACCGATGAGATTGATTCCGGCCTTGTGGATCTTGGCGATGTCCTGGGCGTAGTTCTGCACCTTGTTGTGGGCTTTGTGCGTGGAGTTCAGCACGTCCTGTTCGATCGACTCGATTCCGACGAAGAGGCTCATGCACCCCGAACGAACCGCCAACTTCAGGAGTTTTTCGTCGTGGCAGATCCGATCGAGGGACGCCTGGCTCCCCCAGCGCATTTTCAGGGGGATGAGCGCCTCGAACAGCTTGTATGCATAGGAACGCGAGAAGAAGATGTTGTCGTCGACGAAGAAGAAGATCTTGGAGGGGTACTTCCGGATTTCTTCCACCACATGCTCGACGGGGCGGGTCCGCAGCTTTTTTCCGTAGATCGTGGTCACCGTGCAAAAATAGCAGCCGTAGGGGCAACCGCGTCCGGTTTGAAGGACCTGGGCGTTCAACGTCGATTTGGGACCGGAAAATAGATCCTTCCGGGGCATCGGGATCGTGGCGAGATCGACCGGCCGTTCGGAACGATAGATGGGCTTGAGCCTGCCGCTTTGAAAATCCGCCATCAGGTCCGGCCAGACGTTCTCCGCCTCGTGTACGACCACCGAATCGAAGTGCTCCAGGCACTCGTCGGTGACGAAAGAGGGATGGCTTCCGCCGCAGATCGTCGGGATCCCCCTCTTTCGAAAATGATCGCCCAATTCGTAGCCGCGCGTGGCCTGGCAGGTCAGCATCGTGATCCCCACCAGATCCGCGGTTTCGTCGGGATCGAGGTCGACGAAGTCCTCTTCCACGATCTTGATTTCGTCGAAATACGGCGTGGCAAGAGCCGCGATGAGGGCCAGATTCAGCTGATGGACGCTCTTCCCCTTCCGGGCTTTCGCACCGAGGCGTGCCGGAGCGATGAGAAGCAGCTTCAACGTCACCTGCTCCGTAGCGACGGCCGGTATCTCCGGACGACGGGTTTCGGCATAGGCGGCGCGGACGCCGGATCAAGGTGGCGGGATAGCGCGATCCATTGGTCCCGGTCGTCGGGCGTCAGGAGGCAAAGCGACGAGCCTTGCGCCCCCGCGCGGGCCGTCCGGCCGATGCGGTGAATGTAGTCCTCGGGAACCTGCGGCAGGTCGTAGTTGATGACGTGCGCGATGTGCGGGATGTCGAGGCCTCGAGACGCGATGTCGGTCGCCACAAGGATCCGGATCTTTTCCTGGCGGAAGTCCTTCATCACTCTTTCGCGCTGTCCCTGCGTCCGGTTGCCGTGGATCCGGTCGGCCTTGAACCCGGAGTCGGACAGGAGCCGGGCCAGACGGTCCGTGCGGTGCTTGGTGCGCGTGAAGATCAAAACGGAGCCTTTTCTTTGGGCGAGTTCCTTCAGAAGGACCGAGTTCTTATCGAACGACGTGGTCTTCACGAAGGACTGCTGGACCGTGTCGACCGGCTTTGAAATGGCTCCGATCGAAACTTTTTTAGGATGGTTGAGATGCTGGGCCGCCAGGCGTTCGATGCCGGCGGGAAATGTCGCCGAAAAAAGAAGCGTTTGCCGCTTCGCCGGCACCTGCCGGATGATTCTCCGGAGCTGGGGTTCGAAACCGATATCCAGCATCCGGTCCGCCTCGTCGAGGACGAGAATCGTCACGTTCGCGAGTGAAACGGTCCGCTGTTCGAGATGATCCAGAAGGCGCCCGGGCGTGGCGATCACGATCCGGGGCTTTTTGGAAAGTGCCAGGTGCTGCATATGCATCGAAGCCCCGCCGATCAGGACGCAGGGCCGTAAGGCCGGAAGCTCCCGTGTGAGCGTGACAAAGACGTCGTGAATCTGCGCGGCCAGCTCACGGGTGGGAACCAGAATGAGCCCCATCGAACGCGCGTCTTTCATGAGCGCCGTGATCATCGGGACGGCGAACGCGGCTGTTTTCCCCGTGCCGGTCTGGGCGATTCCGATCAAGTCCATGCCTTCCATTATGGCCGGTATGGTCTCGGATTGGATCTCCGTGGGTGCGTGATACTGCATTCCGCGCAGGGCTTTTTCGATCTGCACGGGAAAATGAAATGAATCAAAATTAGACAAAATATACCTCCTTAGAAGGCTTTTTGTGACGCCTTTAAAGAGGATAGAGCACTAGGCTTGAACTCAAAGAGGGCGTTGTTAAAAAGATTACTGACTGGCGGTTGAATACCACGTTTGTCTCCGCCGCGTCAAGGCGCCGTATCCGGCAGGTCGGCCGCCGTCCCCCGAAACGCGTCGGTACCGCTGTTCCTGGAAATGTTGGAAATGAATTCCGAAAAGAGAGACAGTGGAGGCACTATGAAAACCGCGCTTCGAATGGCCAAGTGCACCGTCGTCTCGTGTCTCTTGTTGTTCCTAGTATTTCCGTTCACCGGCTGTGGGTCGGGGGATGAGTCGGCTACGTCGCCTTTTCAGGTCGTAGGCGAGTTGTCCCAAGCTTTGGACAGACTGCAACTCCCTTCGTCTATTGGAATGCGGGCGGCTGCTTCCTATGGCGATCCGTCTCTATGTCCGGATCAAACCGGAGGGGGAGTGTCAGCCAATCTGTCACCGACCGCCTACACGGTGGCTCTCAAGAAGATGACCCTTCTGGGCGCGGAAGGTACGGCTGACTTCGAACTCTTCTCCGCCTCTTCGCTGGATCAGGCGTACACCGCGGATTTCGTGGCGGATCCGGTTTTCTTCGCTTCCGATACGTTTCCGGACCCCGGGACGTATACGGGGATCCGGATCGAGGTCTACTACGTGGAGATGAGTATCCCCATGATCCTTCCGGCGGTTTTCGAAGACGAGGCCTCGTATCGGACGCGCGGGTATTTTGCAGCGGTCGGCAACATCGTGAAGCGCGACGTTACGGTTTTTGTAAACGATGCGGAGTCTTGGATCGACCGCAAAACGGACTCGGTTACTGCCTTTGAACCCGTGGCCGTCACGTCGGAGCATCCGGATCAGGTTCTGGATCTTTGGGCGGATGACGCTTTTTGGCTGCGCGATCCCGTGACGATCTCGACGGCCGATACCGAATTCGGAAATGATTTCACGTTCCGAATGGCCGACGGGAGCGGAAACTTCGTGATCCCGGAGAATCCCCCGGCTTCGTTCACGATCACGCTTTCCTTCGACGTCGCGAACAAGTTCACGTTCTGGGAGTTCCTGCCCACGTTGTCCAACTCCGAAGCCGACGGGAAGTTCAAGGTGGGCTATGATTGCGGTTATCGCATCATGTTCCCGAACGTCCTGGTTTCCGCCGGATAGTAATCTCCGGCATCCGTAGACCGGCAGCCGTCCCGGTGACCGCAGCCGGTATCAGAAGGAAACCGGCCGGAACGACCGTTCGCAAAAGTTCAAAGGAACTGTCATAAATAGCGGATGAGGCTCCGCGAAATCGGATCTCCAAAGGAGAGCTACTGATCCGCACCGAGCTGTTCGAGCGATGTGAGCGGGAGCCGTACGACCTCGTCGTCGTGGGCGGCGGGATCAACGGCGCCGGCGTTTTGCGGGATGCCGCCCTGCGGGGCCTCCGCGCCGTTCTTTTCGAGAAGGACGATTTCGCGTCCGGAGCCTCCGGCCGTTCCTCCAAGCTCATCCACGGGGGCCTACGGTATCTCGAGACGTACGAATTCAAACTCGTCTTTGAGGCCTGCCGCGAGAGGCACGTCCTTCTTGAACAAGCCCCGCAATTGGTCCGCCCGCTCCAATTCCTTTACCCCGTGTATCGTGGGCATCAGCATGGGCTGATGGCGGCGTCGGCCGGCGTGTGGCTTTATGATTTTCTGGCCCTTTTTCGCAACATCCGCCACCCGCGGGTCCGTCTTCGAGGATCCACGCTCAAATTGGAGCCGTCCCTGAGACCCAAGGGTCTCGTGGGTTCGGTAAGCTACTTCGACGCCGTCACGCACGACACGTACCTGACACTCGCCAATTTCCGCCACGCGCGGGAGACCGGGGCGCACGCGTTCAATCACGCCGAGGTCACGGGCCTTCTCGAGCAAGGCGGGAGTGTCGTCGGCGTTCGCGTCAAGGACGGTCTGAGCGGAAGAACGTTCAGGGTCCGTGCCCGCTGGACGGTGAACCTCACGGGTCCCTGGGGCGATCGATTTCTCGCCGCGGCCGTGGCCGGACGCAAGCCGCTCCTTCGCGTCACCAAAGGCGTCCATCTCGTCGTACCCGGGACCCGGCTCGCCATCGGGCGGGCGGTTCTCATGATCGCGCCGCAAGACGGACGGGTCACGTTCCTGATCCCGTGGGAAAACACCGTCCTTGTGGGCACCACCGACAGTGACTTCGAAGGCGATCCGTCCCATGCGCGGGCCACAAGGGAGGACGTGGCCTATCTCTTGGAAGCCGCGAATTACTATTTTCCGCAGGCCAAGCTCGTGGCCGACGACGTCATCAGCACCTTCGCGGGTGTACGCCCCCTTCTGGCCGATCCGCACCGCGATCCATCGCAGCTCTCGCGCGAGCACCGGATCGTGTGGGAACGACCCGGCCTCGTCACGATGGCCGGCGGAAAACTCACGACGTTCCGGAAGATGGCCCGGCAATTGTTGGACGGCTTGGTCGAGCGCACGCCGGAATGGCGTGGCCAGACGGTTTCCTGCGCCACGGAGCACGTCGGTCTGTTCCATCCCCATCGTGAGACTTCGGCTTCGTTCGGCGCGGCGGCCCGCGGGTGGCTTTCGGAGGAGCCCATGTTGTCGCTTCCCGACCTCTTGGATCGCAGGCTCGATATGCTCCAGTTGGAACCGGACCACGGCCTCGCGCATCTGGATGAAGCGACGGCAATTCTCTCCCGCCATTACGGATTTTCGTCCGCAGAGATGGGACGACAACGTGAAGAGTATCTCGATCTCGTGAAGCGCTCCCTTGCCGGGTTGAATAGACAACTCCCCGGAGGTCCTCTATAGAAGCGTGCGTGGAGTTAAGCCTCCCAAACGACCGGGCGTTCGAAATCGTCGGGATCGGGCGCAATTCCTGGGACCGGATCGGCCTGGTCGCGGAATATCCCCGGGCCAATGAAAAAGTCGAGATCCTCAAACTGGACCAACAGCCCGGGGGCCAGACCGCTACGACGATCGTGGCGGCCGCGCGGCTCGGCGCAAAAACGCGCTATCTGGGAAAGTTCGGGGACGACGCCGCGGGACGCGCCGTCCGCGCAGCTTTGGTCCGGGAGGGGGTGGATCTCTCGGAATCGAAAGTGGTGCCGGGCGTATCGAACCAGATGGCCTTCGTCATTGTGGATCGGAAGGACCGGACGCGGAACGTGTTCGGGCACAGCGATCCGCGGCTTAAGATCGGCCGCGACGATTTTTCGTTTGACGCCGTCACGTCCGGAAGGATCCTGTTTCTGGGTGGGCGAAACCCGGCGGACATGGTTCCGTTCGCCGAAAACGGCCGCGACGCCCGCTGTCTGGTCGTCACCGACGCCGACGCGATTTCCGAGGGAACCCGTGATCTCGTGGCCCTTTCCGACGTCGTGATCTGCCCCAAGACCTTCCCGCGCGATTTCATGGGAGGCCGTTCCCTCCGCGGAGCGATTCTCGCCATCCGAAAGCTGGGCCCGACGATCGTCTGCTGCACGCTGGACGAACGCGGGTGCGAGGCCCTCTTTGACGACACGTTTCTCCATGTCCCCTCGTTCGACGTCGACGTGGTCGACACGACCGGAGCCGGCGACGTGTTCCAGGGAGCGTTTCTGATCGCCCTTTTGAAAAAGTTTCCGCCGCGGAAAAGCCTTCAATTTGCGAGCGCCGTCGCGGCGCTGAAATGCCGATCCCTCGGAGGGCAGCAGGGGATTCCGCGCCTGGCCGAAGTGCAGCGTTTTTTACGAGGCTCTTGACGAACATCTTGAATGTGATTGAGTGACGCGCGTGACGATCCAAATTGCAATCGTGGGGTTCGGCCGGATCGGCCGAAACATTTTCAGAATCCTTCATGCCCAGGACGAGATCCAGGTGGTGGCGATTGCCGACATCGCCGAGCCGAAGACGATGGAGTACCTCCTGCGGTACGACACCGTTCACGGCCGGTTCCCGGATCCCGTGTCCGCGAAAGGCGATTACTTCTACGTGAAAGGGCGCCAGATCCGGTACCTCACGGCGCGCGAGCCGGGCGAGGTGAACTGGAAAGAGCTCGGCGCCGATATCGTCGTGGAGGCCACCGCCAAGTACAGGACGAAGGCCTGGCTCCAGAAGCATCTGACGGCGGGCGCGAAGCGGGTGGTTCTGACCGCCCCCGCCACCGACGAAGTGGACGCCGTCATCGTGCGCGGCGTGAACGATCACATGCTGAAACCGTCGCACCGCCTCATCTCGACGAGTTCGGTCACAACAAATTGCGTCACCCCGATCCTGAAGATTCTGAACGACGCGTTCGGCGTGGATCGGGCGTTCATGACGACGGTTCACGCATACACGAACGACCAGCGCCTGGCCGACGTTCCACATACGGACCTTCGGCGGTCCCGCGCGGCAGCCGAGAACATCATCCCGACGGAAACGTACGCGCCCAAGACGATCGCACGGATCCTCCCCGAGTTGGCGGGAAAATTGGACGGCATGGCCATGAACGTCCCGGTTCCGGACGGGTCGATGGTGGACCTTGTGACCGAGACCTCCCGCCCCGTCACGGTCGAGGCGGTGAATGAGGTGGTTCGGAGTGCAGCCGGCAGCCGATACAAAGGAATCGTGGACTATGTCGACGACCCGATCGTTTCCAGCGATGTCATCGGCGATCCGCATTCCGCAATTTTCGATTCGCTTTCCACGAGCGTCATGGGCGACCGGATGGTCAAGACTCTGGCCTGGTACGACAACGGGTGGGGTTACGCCTGTCGCGTCGTGGAAGTCATCCGGCGTCTGGCCTCTTTCGAGGGAGCGCTGTCATGAAGATCCGCGTCGGAATCAACGGTTTTGGACGAATCGGACGATCGGTGTACCGGATCGCGTATGCCCGGAAGGACATCGAGTTCGTGGCCGTCAACGACGTGACGGACCACAAGACGCTCGCGTACCTTCTCCGGTGGGACACGGTGATGGGACCGCTCCATGAACCCGTTTCTCTTGAAGGGGACGCGCTCGCGGTGGCGCATCAGAAGACCAAGATGCTGAACGAACCCGATCCGGCCAAGATCCCGTGGAAGGATCTGGGAGTGGATATCGTCATCGAGTCCACGGGGCGGTTCCAAAAACGCGAGGATCTCGAAAAGCATCTTGCCGCGGGAGCGAAGAAAGTGCTTTTGACGGTCCCCGCGAAGGATGCGATCGACGCGATGATCGTGATCGGCGTGAACGAAGAAACACTCAAACCGGAACACAGGATCGTCTCGAACGCTTCCTGCACGACCAACTGTTTGGGCCCGATCGTCAAGATATTGCACGACTCGTTCGGGATCGAGCGGGGGTTGATGACGACGGTGCACGCATACACGAACGACCAGCGCCTTTCGGACTTCCCCCATAAGGACCCGCGGAGGGCGCGTGCCGCCAACGAGAACATCATCCCCACGACGACGGGCGCGGCCCGCGCCGTCGGAAAGGTGCTGCCCGCGCTCAACGGGAAACTGGACGGCATCGCGATGCGCGTTCCGTTGCCCGACGGGTCCATCGTCGACTTTGTGGCCCGCCTTTCCCGGAAAGTAACGGCCCAGGAAGTGAACGAAGCGGTCCGCAAAAGCGCGGAAGGAAAACACAAGGGGATCGTTCAGTATTCCACCGACCCCATCGTGTCCTCCGACATCATCGGCAACCCCCATTCCGCGATCTTCGATGCGCCGTTCACGCGCGTGTTGGGCGGAGACCTGATCAAGGTCGTGGCGTGGTACGACAACGAGTGGGGGTACTCGAATCGGGTCGTGGACCTGCTGGCCAGAATGATGGCCCAATAGGGCACGGACGCGGGCCGGCTACTTTTTGCGCTAGGCCGCATTTTTTGCAACCCGGCGGGGCATCAGGGCGGGCGTTCATCCGGAGGAATCACTAAGAATTTAAGGGGTTAGCCCATTTCTCCCCGGACCCATCTTTGGCATCCATCTTGCTTTTCTCTTATCGGCATCAACTTTTTTTGAGGGGAGAGGCTATGAAACGCATTGGTTTTTGGTTCGTTTTTCTCACGCTGGGTGTCTTCTTTCTGGGTTGTACCCAACACTACGGCTTTCAAACCGCCGGCACGCTCACAACCGGTTTGACCGTGTCTCAGACGCCGGGAGGCGATCTGACCGTTGCTCCGAGTGACACGCCGCCCTCGATCATTCCGGAGGTCAAGCCACCCGATGGCGGCGTCAACACGCCGGGAGATGGTTCAACGGAACCCGGATCCGAGCCCCCGAGTGATACGGATCCGCCCACCATCATTCCTCCGGGAACGGAACCCGGCGAAGGTTCGAGTTGCGCGACTCTGCGCGTGATCGCCCATCAGGTGACGGCGGCGTGGGTATACATGAACGATGCCCTGATCCTGGGCCCGAGCGACATCGACAAAGGCGACGCGGTTATCGTGGATCGCAATATCGACTTGAGCGAAGGGGACAACACGCTGGCCCTGCGGATCGCCGGTAAACCCAACGGCAAGCTGAACGATCAGGGGACCTGTGCGCTTGAGGCCGATGGAGCGCAGATGACCGTCCAGATCTGGGATTGTTCGAAGGATCCCTCCGTGAAGGTCTTCGAGCTGTCCGTGATCCGGTGCACTAAGGCGCCGCAAGAAGCGTCAGGCACTATTTAACGAGTTTCTCACCCAGCCCTCTCCCAGGTGCTGACCGAAACGCGGGAGGTTCCCCCCAGGGCCTCCCGCGTTTTCTTTTATAGGCTGTGGAATATGTCCCGCGCGCTCCATTCTCGGGCCGCTCTATTTTTTTGTCATCCGAGGTTTGTCCAAATACGATGTATTATCAATCCGTTACGCAGTTGCCGTCCGGGCATGGCCATTGACAGCACGCGTTACTTCGTACTATAACCTCCCCCGCACATAAGAATTGGCTGTAATAGACGAGAAGTTTTTTCGGGAGAGAACGCCATGCAACACAAAAATTTCATGCCTCTGATTTTAGCTCTGTTGATCCTGCCGTTCTTTGTTCGTTGCGGAAGCCACGACATATTCGGATACGCCCAAAGAAGCTCAACGACGCTGAGTGTGTCAGGCAACGGCCCGCAGCAGCCGGGCTTTTCCGTCAATGAAGTGCCGCCGACGAACGGCCCCGGAACCATCCTCACTCCGACAACCGGTCCGACTCCCTGTGAAGTCCCCAACTGTCCTACGCCGACACCCACGGTGACGCCGACAACGCCGCCGGGAGAAAATACTCCGACACCTACGCCGACGCCCACAACCACGCCCGTCACGTTCTGCGGTGAAATGGTCGTGACTCATGTAGGGGTTTCCGCAGCCCGGATCGACCTCAACGGCGATACGATCTTCGGCGAGAGCGACTTCCACAATGAGGGAAACAAGACCGGAATCCCGACGGTTTTGACCCATCAGATCACTCTGCTGGAGGGCTTGAACACTCTGGATGTGTATCTGCGTGGTTCGCCCGGCGATACGTTGAGGGTCCAGATTTTCTCGTGCGATGACAAGCTCTTCGAGCACGCGCTCTACGACCGTACGTTCGAGCGGGAGACCGGGAAGCCGCCCAAGGTGTCCGACACCTTCAATTCCAATTAGGGGAAATTGGGGACACGTACGAATTTCGCAGTTCCACGGAATTTAAGTAGCTTATGTGCTCAATTTCGCTGGCAATATCTTAATTGGTACGTGTCCCCATTTGGGCTTCAGGCGGAAGGCACGTCGAGTTTCGCCAGCTCGATTCCCAGTTTCTGCGAGACTTCGAAGATGCGCGGGTCGCGGTAGAATTCGCCGTAGCAGATCTTTGTGATCCCGGCGTTGGCGATCATTTTGAAGCACGACCAGCAGGGGCTTGCCGTCACGTAAACCGTCGCCGAAGAAATATTCACTCCGTTCCGGGCCGCCTGGATGATCGCGTTGGCCTCCGCGTGGATCGTAGCCACGCAATGGCCGTTTTCCATCATGTGGCCGGCCTCGTCACAGTGGGGTAGCCCCCGGATGGATCCGTTGTAACCGGTCGAGAGGATCATCCGATCCCTTACGATAACGGATCCCACTGCCTTCCGGTCGCACGTGGAGCGTGTAGACACCTCCAGTGCGATCTTCATGAAATATCGGTCCCAACTCACGCGCTCAGGCATCGGATCGGACCCCTAACCGCGAAGGACGATCTTCCCGCATTTGCCCGACGCGACGACCTCCATCGCCTCCGGGAATTTCTTGAGCGGGAACGTGTGCGTGATGATCTTGGAGAGATCCACCAACCCGGACTGCACCAAGGCCTTCGAACGATACCAGGTGCGGAACATCTCACGGCCGTAGATCCCATACACCTTGGCGCCCTTCATGATGATGTGGTCGGTCAAATCGAATTTCGGAGGCGCCGAGGGCAGCCCGAGCAAGGCCGCCGAGCCCCCGTTCTTAAGAACCCGAAAACCGTCCTCCATTCCTTTGACCGCGCCGGACATTTCCAAGAGAACGTCCACGCCCTCCCCTTTGGTCTGGTCCATGATCGCCTCAAAAACGTCGGTCTTGGCCGCATCATAGACCGCCGTGGGACCCATCTTCCTCGCCAGGTCGATGCGATACGGGTTCACTTCCGTTGCATACACGGCTAGGGCCCCTTGCGCCTTCGCCACGGCGATCGACATGATCCCGATCGGCCCGCAGCCGGAAACCAGAACCGTCTTTCCGCTCACGCCTTCGCCTGCATGCACGGCGTGCACTGCGTTTCCGAAAGGCTCCAGAAGAGTGGCGATCTCCCAAGGCAGGCTGTCATCGTTGATCCAGGCGTTCCTGGCGGGAACCGCCAGGTACTCGGCGTAGGCTCTGGGTCGGTCCACGCCCACGACCTTCACGTTCCGGCAAACATGTTCCGCTCCCGTGCGGCATTGGTAGCAATGGCCGCACGTGATGTGCGTTTCCACCGAGACGTGCGAGCCGACCGGAACGTCCGAAACGTTGGCCCCCACCTCGACCACTTCGCCCGTGCACTCATGTCCGAACACCAGGGGCGTCTTGATCCGCGACGCCGACCAAGCGTCCCAATTGAAGATGTGAAGATCGGTACCGCATACCGAAGCGGCCTTCACCTTAATGAGAACCTCGTCCGGTGCGGGCCTGGGTACCGGGACATCGCCGAATTCAGCGCCGGGGGCCGGTCGGACCTTGAGAAGTGCTTGCACGGGAACTCCCTTTTCTGTGTGGTTTTTCGGAAAAACTCCGCGCGGAGTATAGCAACCCTTTTGCGCACCGCAATATTGCGGGCCTGAAGATTCCTCTTTGGATCCGGATCAACCTGGTTCGCCCGGCCGAGGGCGGGACCTCAACGAGCGGAGCACTTCCGCCAGCTCCGCGGAAAGCTCATCCGAGAACATTTTTATTTCCCCTTCTTTGCCGAGAGGAATGCCGAGCTGGACCGCGTGAAGGAAGTGTCTCTTGAGGCCCGAATGGTCCCGGGCGTGGTCGCGTGCCGTTTGATAGATCCGGTCGCCGGCCAACGGGTGTTCGATCGAACTCAGGTGAACACGAACCTGGTGCATTCTCCCGGTCAACGTCCGCACTTCCAGAAGCGTGTAATCTCCGAACCTCTCCAGGGGCCGGTACATTGTGCGGGCTTCACGGACCCGCGACCGGAATGGCGCACCCTCTGTGACGGCCACCATCTTCCGCGGATTTTTGGCGTGATGGGCGACCGGGGTCGTGATCTCCCCGTCCGTCGCCACGTCTCCCAAAACCAGGGCCTGGTACACCTTTCGGATTTTCCGTTCGTCGAAAAACCCCCTCAGCGTTCGAAACGCCTCTTGAGTCCGGGCCACCACGATCAAACCCGAAGTGTCCGTGTCGAGGCGATGTACGATACCGGGCCGCAAGTGGTCATCTCCCACGTCCGCAATTTCCGGGAAACGGGCCAGCAGTGCGTTGGCAAGCGTGTTGAGGTCCTTATAGTCGTTCGGGTGCGTGGGAATGCCCGCTGCTTTGGAAAACACGACGAGTTCCTCCGACTGCCAGACAATGTTGAGGGGAATCCCGGGATTCGGTGCAATGCGCCGCTCTTGCGGGAGAACGAACGCGCCAACTTCCACCCGGTCCCCGGGGGCCAGAACGTGCCCTTTGCGTGCCGCGTAGCCGTTGACCGTGACCTGGCCCCGCTCGATCAACCCTTGCAGGAAAGCGCGGGAGATCCCGGCGAAGCGCTCGGCCAGAAAACGGTCCAAACGCGTCGTAGCATCGGCCGGTACCTCAAGACTCGTCGGCTTGGAGGGCATAGCGGTACATTATTCGATTCGATGTTATACTTCGAGCGCTATGCATATGCCGCCCCGTTCATCCTGGCTTTTGATCGGATTGGTTTGCTTCACGTTCACGGCCGCTACGGCGGCTCAGGTGGTCGCCGAAGGAGCATTCCTCCGCGGCGGCCCCGGGACCGACCAGCCGGTGGTAGCCCAACTCCAAAAGGGGGACGAACTTCATCTGGTGGAGCAAAAGGGCGATTGGTTCCTGGCCGAGACGGATGACAATCATGTGGGTTGGGTCAACACGAGCGTTCTCAAGAACATCGAACCCATAAAGAGCGAGACGGCCTCTGCCTCTCCTGCGGCCGGTTCCGCTTCGGCGCCGGTCAATCCAGCCTCGGCCCCTCCGGCGGACGCTTCGACAAAGGCCTTATCAAGTCCCGCCGGGGCCCCGGCAGGCACTCCGTCCAAACCCGTCGAGCCGGCTTCAAGCACGCCTCTACCTCCATCCCCTGCCCTGACGAACGCACCGACGGCGCAACCTACGCCGGCGCCGGAGATTCTTCCCGGCGCGGACGAGGAGCGGCTCGCGAGAGGGGAATATAAGGGCGAGTTCGGCGAGATTTCACTGGCGGTTCGACCGGGCGCCGCGTGGAAGCGGAGCGGGCCGGCCACGATCGGTAAACACGGGTTCGTCATCGGAGCCCACGTGGCGTATGTCCCGTCGAAAGTTTTTGGCGTCAGCATTCCCTATACGTTTCTCCGCTACGGCCCGGGTAAATCCTTTCAAAGCGTGGGTGGAGGGCCCTACTTCCGCTTGCTGAATATGCATTACCTGCGCGCCTCCATGGATGGGAACGCCCTCTACGTGCGCGGCTTAAAGGCGAATCATTTCGGATGGAGCGCAGGAGGGGATGTCACCATCGGAAACCGGAAGGCCAAGTTGCGTCCGTTCTTCGGCCCATTTGTGCGATACGAGAGGTATTCCCTCCCCGGCCGTGACCTCGGCTCGCTTTTCGTGGGGGCGAGTCTGACGCTTACGAATCTAACGGATATCAACTAAGCGTTTAAGGAGTGACACCTTAATCGTTAACCCTTAACAGGCTGCGGAAACACTGGCATCGAAGTCCGCCAACGGCGCGTCCCAAGCAGAGGAAGGGTTGTTTAGGGGGAGAACGAGGCGGCCCTGGCCCGGTCGGAGTCAGGGGCTACTCGAAAGCAATTCGGCCTCGGACTGAAACATTTTTTCTGCAAGATACTGATTGTGCATCCGGCATAAGTGCCTGATGTTCTCTTCATTAGATGAGCCACCCGACCAGTACGGATCCATATGGTCGAATTCAAGAAGGTAGCGGCTTTCGCATCGCCGTCCGCTCATTGGATCGACATATTCACACTGTCCTTTGGATCGATCCCGAACCCTTCGTTTGGCGTCAGCTGCAATATACCGAGTCGGAGGCATGGAGTCGGTTGAGGAATCGGATTCCCTCTTCCACCTTACCGGTAAGGTTAAGGTCTTCTTCTTGTCCTTCCGGCTCGGATCCTTTGGGC
>JAZDIZ010000114.1:0-14510 GCA_043804515.1 Pseudomonadota bacterium
TCTTCCCCTGAAGCGCGCGGTTCAAGTCTTCCAGTTTGAAGTTCTTGGGAAGTGTCGTCTTCGCCTCTTGAACGAGGAGGTCCAGTCTTCGGGGTTCCATGCTCTCGTCGTCCACGATTTTAAATTCAAGCTGGGCGGTGCGCCCAAGAACGCTTTTCGCGCGTTCGGGATCGTCCATTCCGGGCAGTTGGATGATGATCTGGTCGTTTCCCCGGGCCTGAATCGAAGGCTCGGCCACGCCGAATTCATCCAGGCGGCTACGGAGTGTTTCCAGCGCCTGCTCGACCGTTTGCTTCTCCACGTCGGCTTTTTTCTCCTGGCTGATGTCCAAAACGTAGGTCCCGGTTTTGGCGTCGCGTTCGGCCACCGAAACATAGGGGAAATGCGTTTCCAAATATCTTTCGAATTTGGACTGTTCGTCGGCGCTCTTGAGCACCACTTTGATCTGCGTGGAATCGAACGCCCGGTCGATCGAATTAAAGCCCACCTGTTCCTTGGGGAGATAATCCTTAAGATCCCGGACGTACCGGTCGGCCTCGTTCATGAGCGCCCGGCGCAGGTCGATGCCGAGGACCATATTGATGCCGCCCTGGAGATCCAGGCCCAGCCTCACCCGGGAGTTCGGGAGAACCCGCTCATACCAGGGACGTTTAGCCAGGTCTTCTTTGGTCGCCGCCTCCTCCACCAAATTGGGAAGGACAAACCAGACGGCCAAGAGCGTGGAGATAAATGCCGCCCAGGCTTTCCAGCGCCACGCCGAAGTCATGGGACTTATTTCTTCCCGTCCGAACCGGTCTGGGGAAGCTGCAAACCCGCGATGCTCGCCTTACCGACCCGGATTCTGACGTTGTCCGCGATCTGGAGCGTCACCACGAGGCCGTCGATGCCGCCGATCCGGCCGTAGATGCCCGATTGGGTGATTACCTCGTCCCCCTTTTTGAGCGATTCCAGAAACTGCTTTTGTTTCTGTTCCCGTTTCCGCTGGGGGCGGATGAGGATGAAATAGAAGATGACGAACACGAACAGCATCGGGAGGAGAAACGTCTGCAAAGCACTTGGTTGCTGTCCGGGAGCCGCCGGGGATTGAGCCATGGCATAAAGGTTTGAAATCATTGCCGCGCTTTTCTACAGCAGGGGGCTTGCAGGGTCAACGATTCGAACGAAGGCGAATCCAAACACGTATTCGGGCCTGCGGGTTGTGCACCCCCACGGGCTGCGGCCTAATAGTCCTCGCCGCGGGGCCCCCCAACCCGCCGGCCGGGAATTCTTGGTAAGAGCGCCTTTGCGAGCTACCGACCGTCGGATCCGACAAGGCGGCGACTTATTCTTGAGGGAAGAAAAATGCGGGTGGCAAGGCCGTGTGCTAGCCTGGCTTCCGGGAGGCGACACGATGGCGCGACATGGTTTTCGGGCGGTTATAGCGGGGGCCATCGGGGGCATGGCCATGGCTTCTCTCAGCTGCGGTGGCTCGACGAACAGCTCCAGGGACCCAACTCAAGTGGCCCCACAATTCCAATCTCCGACCGGAACGTTGACTAATGCCAACGCGACAACCGCTGTAAATATGGCACTGGCCTATTTCATTCCGTTCGGTGCCATGTTTGGAGCCGCGCTGAATCTCGAGTTTGCACCGAACGCTGGAGGCACCGGCGTTGCCAACTGTTTTTCAACGGCTGCGGACGGAATCACTCTGATCATGGATGTTAAGTGTCTGAGTGACGCTCATGATTTTGGCAATTGGGATTGGGACAAGGGAACACTCATAAGCGAGTGTCCCGGAACGGGGACCGTGACGGCCGTCCGGGGTGACGTGTTGAACTGGAAGCAGATCACATTCGCCGATTTTGGCCTCAATTGCGGGGAACCCGCGCAGGTTTTGTCCGAAATGAACGGGACATGGATTTTCACGGACACCGATCCCCCGGCTGGGGAAGCACAGTACGTCTGTGGGAATCTCAGCTGGGTATTGTCCGGCGCCGCGGGAAGCATCGATGCGTGCGTGCAAGACTACGTCCACTCGGACCCTGAAGTCTCCAACATCCTCCTCACGATCGGCAATGGCACGCTGGTTCTGACTTACCCGAACGGCGTGTCGGACTGCACTACCGTTTGTTTCCAAGCCAAGGACAAGGCTGGCTCCTCGAAGATCGATTGCCAGGTTTCGGACAAGGCTGAATCGTGCACTCAAGTTCAGGGCATCTTAAAGGTCTCGAACTGCGCAGTGACTCGCAACGCAGGCTGTTGAACCCGTACAGAATCCCGGCCTCCGGTTTCCAGTAACCGGTTACCGGGACCGACTGCCCGTGTGCCGGGTGCCTGCGTCTTGGGATTGGCGCGTCGCTTCGAGTAATTGGGCGAAGGTCAAAAGAGGGATGGAGGTCGGAAATCGTCCTGATGGAGACCGGAATCAGGAAGCGGGAGAGCGGGAGCTATCGACCAGCTTACGCAAGCGGGATCCGTCACTGGCACCGTTGTTGCTCCGTCCACGGATATGCCCAGACTTCCGAGGGATCTCCTTCTCGATTCCGGCCTTTCCTTTCATAAAGTCTGGAGAGGCCATAACCGAGAGTGGAACCTCTCGGAACCCGACGAAAAACGGACCTATCTCAATATGCTCAAAGGAAAGAGGGACGGAGGGGCAGACCAGACGGAGGTTGGCGATTCTTGACGCAACGTACGTAAAAGCGTACGCTTTCATATATGGGCTTACCGAAAACGAAGTCGGCGACGGTTTTCCGAGAGGACTTGTACGAAACGCTGAAGGAGGTGGCAAAGGGCACCCCGTACCTTGTCACACAGCGGGGGGGAGACAACATCGTTCTGCTCTCTCAGACGGTTTACAACAAGATGCTGGAAGAGCAGGACATTTTGAGGAGCATCGCGGCTGGTGTTGCCGATATTGAGGCTGGGCGTATGGTCGCACACAGGGCTGCGGTGGCTCGCTTCAGAAAGCTCCAACAGAAGTGGAAATAATCTGGTCGGAGACGGCCGTTCACAGGGTTGAGGAGATTTCCAGGTTCATCGCCAAGGACTCTGCCCCGTCTGCATCCAGGTTTATCACCCGCCTTATTCGTTCCGTCGAGCGATTGAAAACATTCCCGTTGTCGGGTTCGGCCGTTCCGGAGAACATCGCGTTCCGGCAGGTCGTATTTCAAGGGTACCGGATCATCTACAGACTGACGGGTTCGGCGGTTCAAATCGTGACCGTGGTCACGCCTGGCTTCAGTTCGGATGATACCCTGAGGAAATAAGCCTCCAAGGCGTATAGCCACGTAGGGTACTACTGGCTACATGCGGGGGACGCCAAATTTGATTTTTCGATCCTTGGGGCTTCAACATCTCGAAAATAGGAGACATTGTTGCGGTTCCAAAAGTTGCCTACGTTCGGTTGCTCCAGAATTGGGGAAAGGCGAAAATAGTAACCTAGGGCTCGCAGCGATTGGTTACGCCGATCACTGAAGAGGCGGTGGGACGAAGAGCGCGAGGCCGTTGTCCGTGCCGACCCAGACGGAACCGTCCGAATTCCCTGCAAGGCTCAGGATCTCATCGCTCGGAAGCCCGTAGTCGGCTGCAGCGAATCTCGTGATCCGAGTTTCCGTTTCGCCCAGTTGGACGAGATAGAGTCCGCCCGGCCAGTCGAGATTTCTGTCAACGTTACTGCGAACTTTCGCGGTGGCCGCCCAGAACTTCCCATCGCCGGCCAGCTGGAGCGCCTGAACCCTGTCGGACCCGCGATCCGCATAGAGGTGAATCGTAGGCTCCATCGAATAGTTCCCGCCGTAGGCGCGGAAACGGAGAATCCCGTGATTTGATCCGATCAGAAGGCCCCCTCTTCCATCGGGGATGACGCTGTTACCCTGCGTGACTTGGAGGTCTCCGTATTCCGTGATCCGGTACGTCTGGGACGTCGAGACGTCCACCAGCCGGATCTCATTCCCGGCGCAGGAAGGGAGGTCCCAGCACTCGAACTGCGTGACAATCCAGAGTCTCCCCAAATCGTCCGTGCCCATCGCGCGGATCGTTCCCGGAGATTTCGGCGTGATTACCGGGACCGGTTCCAAACCGAGCAATGGTTCGCTCCTCGCTTCGAAAACTCCCCTGAACAGGGCGATCGAGACTCCTCCCGATTGCGTCGGATAAAGGGCCATTGTTTTTCCGAATGCCCCTTCCAAACCGCCGAGGTCGATCAGTCCAGTGGACATGACATTTTCTGTATTCACAGCGGCGTGAACCAGCGCCGAAATCCCCCACCCCGACAGACCGAAGTCTTGGGGATGGTAGGCCCAGGCGCCGCCGGCGCCGTCCGAGGCGATCATCGAGAAGCCTTTGGATCCCTCCTCGATCGGATGGTGTGCATAGAGATTTCGCGTGACGTCGACGCGGGAGAGTCCCCTGGGTTGTCCGACCCAGATCGTATCGGGCGTAGCCGCTCCCAAACTCAGGATCTTGTTGCTGAGAAGATAGGTCGGGTTTGTGTAACGTTCGAACTTTCCTTGGTCCGGATCCTGGATGAAACCGAAGCCGTTCCTGCCACCCGCGTATACGCCGCCCCCGCCATCACCCACCAGGACGCGAGTTTCGTCGGCTCCCAGCTCGCGCGCAAAGATATCGGCGTCCACCCTCGCGTCGGCGCCGAACACAGCGTGACGGACGGTTCCTGCTGTCCCGACATAGAGACTTCCATCCCCGACCGGAGCAAGGCTGAAGATCGAAGGCAGAAAAGGAATGTCGTCGTCGGGAAGGGTGCAGGGTCCGCTCGGCCCGCAGAAGATAGGGTCGGAAGAATTGTCGTCCACGATGGGGATCCGTTTGAAATCGGGTCTCCGATAACCCGTGACCGGGTCCGTTGTGAAATGCACTTGAAGAAGGACGTTCCAGACCAAGCTGATCCAAAGATGATCGCCATCGCGAATGAGGGACGAAATGGTCATCAGGCGGCCGACGCCTTCAATCGGGAACTCCTCGGTCGTCCCGTCCGGCCGGAGGCGGCGCAGCTTGTATCCGCCGCTGACCCAGAGATCGTGGTTGTCGTCGTACGTCATGAGTCGGTTGGCAAGTCCCGATTCGTCCACGGTATACGGTGACGTCCCGAACTTCGATGTTGGCACGTTCGCGGAAGAAACAAACTCCCCGTCGGCGCCGGCTTCGATCCGCATCCAGCCCGTTTGCTTTCCGACCCACGCGGCGTTCGGGCCATCGTCCAACAGCGAATAAACGGGGCGCGTCAGAAGCTCACCGGCACCATCGCCGTCCTTTATACGGAACGTCCCATCCAGTGAAAACAGGTTCCGATCCGGATCGAAGTCAATGCGGCGTAATCCACATTTGCTCCCCACCCACACCTTCTTGCCTGAGGCTTGAGCCAGGGCCGAGATGTTGTTGCAGCGGAGACCGTCGCCGATCGTGAGGCGCTGAACGCGTGTCGTATTCTGAGGCCACGCGCCGGCTGGGTCCTGCTTGTAGATATAGAGCCCTTCCGACTCGCTTCCGACGAAGATCCACGGGCCCGATCGCAGAATCGCCGTGGCATTCTCCGGCGCAGCGGTGGAGACGGATACGATCGTCTTCGCTATGGCGTTGAGCGAGTTCTCGTCGGCCGGAAGATAGCTCGGGCCGTTCGTCCAGATCTTCACCTCGTCGTTTTCCTTCGCGCCGATCAGCGTGAAGCTGAACGCGCCGTTGTCCGCGGGTATCTGACACACGATATCGAGGTTCTGCGTCACGTCTTTCACGCAGACCTCGGTCACGTTGTCCTCGGGATTGCAGAAATCGTTCTTCAGGCCTTTCACGCACGCGGCGCCTGGAAGACCGACCACCAAAGCCGTGTTCGTATCGGGATTTGTCAATTGCGCCCGGGTCAGGGAGGCGGCAACGGGAGGGGCGAGAGCGATCGGAGGGATCGGCCCCGGTTCCAGGTCCGGGTTGCGCTGATCCGGAAGATCAGGAGCGCTTTGCGCCGTCAGATTTGTGGTGGGCGAATCGAGTCCCGCGGAGTCCCCTTTCCTATGGCCGGTCGTACAAGCGGACAACAGGACAAGACAGGCCAGGACGACGTCGCCGAGCCATGCCTTGGATCGTCCTGTGCGTGGGAATGTCACCCACTAGTATGGATCGCAAGTCCCGTACCAGGTTTCCCCGGCTTTGGAAGACAAAAAGACTAATGATTGCAGGATGTTATCTTTTGGCTGCGTACCGTTCGGGCACGGGGGAAGAAAGGTTCCTGCCTACTGCAATCTTTAGTTACGCTGGAAAATAATCTCCATTTTTCCCTCCGTCCCCGTTCTCCCCGATTTTCCCTCCCCGTTCTCTTTCAGCTTCCAGTTCTAATGTACGGGTATTGGGGGAAGAGCCGCCTCCCAACCGCCTTCCCATACAAAAACGGGCCTCATCCCGTTCGGGATGATTACCGTATTCTGGTAAATGGTGGTTGCCTCCTGATGCGCGGGTGAGGGAGACGGAAGAAATGCCCTTTTAGGTCCTCTGAAGATCATGAACTCGCCGGGATCGTTATGACCGAAGGCATAGTACCTATTTCCCGCTGTCCAAGCGTCTTCAAGTTCCCTTGCATTGGTTATTCGAAAGCCGGGAACCATATCATCGGGAAGAGTTCTTAACGCCGCTGAGCTGGCCCCACTAACGCGGCCTGTTCCAACGCCACTGACCAAAGTGCCTTTCACCTCTGCCCCTGCGGCTCCGCGGAGAACCCATACCATTTCCATTTCCTGAAAGGCGGCAGCCGCGTATTTGCCAATACCCCATGTCGCTACCATCAAGCCTATGTCCAAACCGTTGGCGGGGATGAGGCCGGCCGCTAAAGCATATCGAAGATCCCCGGTCGCTGAGGACGTTAGCTTCGCCATTTCCTGGTACTGTCTGACCGCTTTCGTCCAGCCTGGAATTCCCGTGCCTTGGTCCGCCCACTGGTTCCAAGGAATTTGAGCGCCTGGAGCAGGTCCTATTCTGGTTGCATCGCTGGCTGCCGATTGATTGACCGGGGACGTGTTGTCGAAGCACTCACCAAAGGAAGTACACACGTTCAATGCCGGCCTCGTCCGACCCTCGGCCGCCATCCCCGTGACGTCCGTCTTGTTCATGGGATCGTTGTCCGCATACTGATACGCGTTCATTCCCTGGGATGAGCCGGTATCGATGAGCGGGTCGGGGGCAATGAACCGTCCTATGGAGGGGTCGTAGTAGCGGGCGTGGAGATAAATGAGACCGGATTCATCCTGTCTTTGGCCCGTGAAGCCGATGGCCACGCCGTCCCCGCCTCCGGCCAGCTGATCCCCGTACGGCTTGTACTGCCGGGTCGAAACCAGAACGCCATAGGGATCGGTAACCGCCTGAATCGTGCCCAGACGGTCGGCGTGGAGGAACCGGGTATTCGTATTGGTTTTCTCGGCCACGGGAATGCCGTTGAACGAGATGTATTTCTTGGTCTGGCAGTCGGTGATCTCGGTGCCGTCGCCGAAGTACACCGTGGTGATGCCGTTGTGTACTTTCTTGATCCGGACGCCGTCGCCGTCATAGAAGAATTGATCCGCGCCCACGGTCTTGGGTTTTCCTTCCCCGTCGTACGTGATCGCCACGCCGTTCCGGTTGGTCATATTTCCATCTGCGTCGTACTGGTACGTGAACCCGCCGGCCTGCGAGACCGCGTGAGGAAGGGCGCGCCCACCCACCGAGAAGTTGTAACTGTAGCTTCCGACGCCGGTGGCCTGCTGGATGTTCCCGTTGAGAGCGTAATCGAAGTGCTGCGATGCGATCCCGGTCGTGTCCGTGAGACGATGGAGGTCGTCGTAGTCAAAGTGTGTGTAGTCCGGCGACGCCTTGGTGGCTTTCCCTTCGGCGTCGGGGGCGTATGCAAAATGTTGGCCGATCGCCGTCGTCATAATGTCCGTAAGCCACAAGCGATTCAGGTCGTAGAACCGTATCGTCGTCGTCCCATTCCCATACGACCAGAAACTTGGACTCCCCGCGGCGTTGTATGTGGCGTTTTGGAGGATTCCCGGAATAGTCGTGAGTCTTCCGGCGCGGTCGTAGGAGAGCGGGTTAGCGGGCGAGCCCACCTGATCGAGGTCGGGATAGAGCGTCCACAAGAGCCGGCCTGCCAAGTCGTATCCCCACTGGAAGCCGTAGAGATACGGGTCCCCCGTCATCGTCCGCTGCGAGGTCTCCGGCCGTCCCAAAGCATCGAAGTTGTACATCTCCGTGCTGTCGGGACCCGTCATCGTCGTGCGCTTGCCGATGTTGTACGCACCGGGGCGGGTTTCATCGTAGACGTAACCGTAAGTGGTTTCCCCGGCCTTACCCAGGCTCAGTGTCTTGGAGACGAGCCTACCCAGGGCGTCGTACTGCCACCGGGTATCGTTGGCAGGCGAGATGGCGTCCAGCTGGCGGGTCTTGTGGCCGGCATCGTCGTACTCGTAGGTCCACAGACCGATGTGCGGCGAATCCGTGGTGCGCTTTCTTCCCAGTGTGTCGTACGTGTAGCTCTCCGTGGCGTTGCCCACGTCTTTCGTGAAGAGAAGGTTCCCCACAAGGTCATACGTGAACGTTCCGGTCGTCTGCCAGCTCCCGTTGTGGAGGTGCCGCATGAATATCTTCCGGCCGCGGATGTCGGAGAACACCTTCGACTGATGCCCCATCTCGTCCATGATTGTGGCGATTTCCAGTGCGCGCGTGCCGTCGACACTGGAATCCCGCAAAGTCTCATAGGTGGTGGACACATGATTGCTATCGGCGTGCGTGACGGAAACGACGCGATTGAAGCTGTCGTACGCCATGGTTTCGAATTTTTGCGCCGCTCCGGTGTAGTACGGTAGCGACTTGGCAGCCGCGTTCCCACGCTCGTCGAAGTCGACAAGTTCGTGGATCTCTTGCCCCTCCTGGGGACCCTCTCTCGCCGTCCAGAACGTCCGGCCCAGGCCGTCGAAGTACGTGCGCGCCCAGGTCGGATCTTCGCCGTTGGGTCCGGGCGTGAGAACCTCATCGTATTGCGACCCCACGATACCGCACGAATTGCAGTAGGTGCGGTGTTCCAGTTCGCCGGTCAGGGGCGCCTCGATGTTCTTGCTGTAGGGGCGGCAGAGGGCGTCGTAGTCCGTCCGGATGACGACGTTGTTCGGATCCGTCACGCGGATAGGAACACCGCAGACGGGATGCCACTCCGTGAGCGTCGTGTGACGCGTGCCCTGCTGGTTGGGCGGGGTTCGGACACTGGCCGGGTAGAGATTGAACGTCGGGTCGTAGGTGAAATCGGTCTGGTTCCCCAGCTCGTCCCGTGTCCAGAGGACATTCCCGTCGGAATCATAATCCCGAGTCGTGGCCACCCAGCGGGGTGTGCCGGCGACCGCTAACGTCAGCGTCTGGAATGGCGCTTTAACCCAACCGACGACACGGTCCCACAAGGATGGGTCCGAAGATGAGGCGACTTCCGAGGATCCCAGATCAGCCGCGGACGCCTCCGGGATCAGGAGGAGAGACATTCTGGGGAGGATCCCGCCGCCGCGGCCGCCGCCCCCGCCGCCGCCAGGACCGGCCGGCGTGGGTGTCGGAGTCGGAGTCGGCGTGCTGACAGCGGCCGGCATGCAGAACGGATCGGGTTGCCCGAGGAGACCTTCCGTAATTTGGAGGTGGCCCTTAAACAAAATCTCTTCGCACTTTGAATACTTCGGGTAGGCACTGGAGAAGGCATACGGACACGCCACAAACCCGGCCGACGGCTTTATGCATCGGACCTGGCCGGTGGTGTGGTCGCAAGTGGCGATCGCGCACCAGGTGAAATTGGGGGGCGTGTTCGGGTCCAGGGGCTCGTCCCCTCCCGTTGAAATCGGGGCGTCGGCAAGGAGACGCTCCTCGCGGGTCACTTCCCCCTGCGCGTTGTACGTGTACCGTGTCTCCGAGAGAATTTTCTCGGCCAGAAGGTTCGTCGGCAGAAATGTGGTCACGGTTCTCGTTTCAGGCCGATCCATGAGCCAATTCGCCGGATCCGTATGGAACCGAGTGGTCGTCCGGGTTTCGTCCCCCGCAACATCGTAGTCCCCGTAGTTGAATGCCCAGACCAAATTCCCGACGGCAATACCGTTGGAATAGCCCTTTGCAGCCGACGAGTCATTGTCGTAAACGAACGATGTGAGCGTCCGGCGCGCCTTGGGGTCGATCGTCCCTTTCGCCCACCAACCCTCGATGTCTCCTCGCGAAACCAAGGCGGGATCCAAAGCCGCCTCGGGCAGGGGGAATGCATGGCTTGCATCGAATGCAAACTCCCACGAATCCGAGATGTGCCAGGAAAAGGGATAATTGTTGCTGAGCGCCACCCAATTCTTGGTGAGGCTTCTCAATTTCCCGTCGGAATCGTACGTCTCGATCTGCCCGGGGAGAGGCACGGAACGATCGTCCAGATTGAAATGAGTCACCACCTTCGGCCGGTTGATTTCGTTCGAGAGCTTCGGCGCGTGAACGGTCACTTTTTCAAACCCCTGAAAGTTTTTCTCCGATCGTTCGTACACGCCGCCGTCGTATTCGTACCCGGTGACAGCCGCGGGACCCCGACCGTCCCATACGCTGCGCGATTCGACCAGGGCGCGAATCGGAAGGCCCGGGGAGTTGGTGGCGATTTCCGAGGAAGGACGGTACGCAATTTGTTCCACGGCGCCGTAGCCGTTACCGATCCGCCTTAAGAGATCCGCGGGCCCGCCGGTGGCCACGTTGAAAGCGACGTAGGTGCCGGCGCTGACGGCGATGTCCGTTTTCCCGTCGCCGTTGAAATCCCCCACCCAGTGACAGCTTCCACCTGCGGGCGCCTGTACCGTCCGCCCGAAGCTCAGATACCCGGTGGAAAGGTAAATGCTCGGCGAGCCGGATGGGGGAATGTACCCGAGGTCCGTCCGCCCATCCCCGTTAAAGTCGCCCAACGCTACGTCCTGGCCCGCGCTTAGGTCAAGAGTGGGTCCCGTCGTGATCGGAGGGGTCATGAACCGATTTCTGCCGTTGGAAAGATAGATTTCGGTGCGCCGGGTTCCAAAAGCGTTGCCGATGTACGTGACATCCGCAAAGCCGTCGCCGTTGACGTCCGCGATCCGGACGCGCTCGTCCGACTTGACGCCGGCTCCGGCCTGATACGAATCGTAGGAGAAGGGAACCTTTGGCGCGATCCCCGTCGACCAAAACTGGCCGCCTCCCATCGCCAGGTAGAGCGTCATGTAAGCGGCCGTGGCCTCGTTCGTGTTGACTCCCTGAATCATCAGGACGTCGGTCACGCCGTCCCCGTTGACATCCGCCAGCTTTACGCGCGACAGGTCGGCCAGCGTTTCCGGATAGCTCGGCCGCCCATGGAACGGCCCCGTGAGGTACGCCGAGTTTACGGGCGGATTGAATTGAACCGGATCGACGGTCGGATTCGAAAAGTAGACGTTCGGTGTGCCGTTCGCACATGGGAAGCCCTGGCACTCAAATGTGATGAGATCGTCCGCGCCGTCGCCATTAAAATCCCCGACCATGATCGAAGCCAGATCGATCTTTCTCGGCCAATCGTCCAAATAGTGAACGGTTCTTGTGGGACCCGGGTAAGGCCCCCGGAACATCCCGTCTCCCTTGGCGAGATAGACCTGGAACGTCACCGGGCTCGTGTCGGAAATCGAATACGGGATCACCATCACGTCCGTCATCCCGTCGCCGTTGAAATCCCCGAATTTCCATCGGGCCGGATCGCTTACCCAACCTGTCGGGGCCGTCTTGTAGAACCCCACAAACTGTCCCGACCCGTCACACTTGGCCAGCCACACTTTGGGTCCCGGAGGATTCGAATAGTCGTCCCAGAGAAAATCCGTGCACGTGTCGTCATTAAATTGCCCCGTCAGGACCGGAAGAAGCGACTGGCCTTCCGGATCGTTGCACGCCACACCGGCCGGAACCGTGCTGGCTTGATTGCGCAGCGTCAGCGCGTCACTGGTGTACTCGAAACTCACGGCCGGCAACGGTGTCGTCCCGTTCGTCCCGTACTGCGTTATTTGCTCGAGAAGGCTCCGGCTCGACACGCCGTCCGACCGGTAGGTCAGCTGGTACTTCCGAAGAAGGGTTCCATCCACCTTCACCTGAATCGTCTTCAGCCGCTCCGCGACCAGGCCTACCTCGAGTGCATTTCCCCCCAACCCGAACGAAACGGCATCCGGCCGACCCGATTCCCGAATGAGATCCACGGTGAAATGTCCGGCTCCGTAGTTAACGCTCTTTGGATAACAGGTGTACGCCGGAGACGTGCCGCATTCCCACGTATACGTGGCGGTTTGGTTCCGAAGGTTCGTGACACTGCTCAGGAGCCAGCGGAAGATGCCTGAACTGCTTACGAAGCGGGCGGTGCCACCATACACCGATTGGACAGCGTTTTTCGACGTCAGGATCCAGCGATCGTTCGAAGTGTCAAAAAGAATCCGCTGAAAACTCTCGATCTTCGTGTGGTAATACCCGCCCGGATTCGCGGCCGTGGGGAGCTGGCTCCCGGCCGTCAGGGAACATTCAGCGATGGACGTACAGGGCAGAAGCTCGGTGCCGCCCAAGAGATACGTGTCTGCACTGGAATACGTGGGTCCGGCAAATTTGTTCTCCCCGCGCCGCTCAATGAAGGGAAAGCCGGAAAGAGTCCAGCCGACGCCTACAAAGCCGTTGCCCGCGGCGGAGCTGTACGAGAGCGCAAGGCCCGGCTCGATTCCGTGATAAGCCGGGACCGCGATCGGGATCGATTTGGTATAGGCCCCCATGTACTCCTCGACCACGCCGAGCGGTTGAGCCGATTTCTCCTGTTGGGCATGAACGGCGGTCGGCAGCGCGAGAAGTATCAACGAGGCGACCGCTGCAATGAGTGTGTTTTTCATGATCGCTTCTTCCTCTCCTCAAACTAACGCTGTGTTCACGGACACCCCGACAGAGTAGGGACTGCAAAGGTTGCGCAACTGCTCGCGTACACGCCGATTTTGGCCGGCTCGCCGACGGTGTCGCCGTGCTTCGGCGTGATGCAGAAGTACCACGGGTCGGGAGTAGGGGCGGTAACGCGGGCATTATCGATGGTCACGTTAGTCGTGAGAACACTCCCCAAGGACTCCGTGGTTCGGTGGGATGCCCAATGGTTCCCATAGGAGATGGTGAACGTGATGATCTCGTCCGGGAGAGCGACGTAATTTGCTGGTCGTCCCCAGTTCAAATCAAGATTACAGTAATCAGTCCAGTAGAGGTCGTACTCGTCCCACTCCCGCCAGCGGTCCTCGGGTAATAGTGGGCCCCTGGTGAGGTTCGTCGGTGCGCTGGGGGTCGGCATCACTGTGGGAGTCGGCGTGGGTGTGGGCGTCGGCGTAGGCGTCCGCGTGGGGGTCGGACTGGGCGTCGGCGTCCGCGTCGGTGTCGGACTGGGCGTCGGCGTCCGCGTGGGGGTCGGGGTTGGCGTGGGGGTTGCCGTTGGCGTCGTCGGTGGTTGCGTCGGGATCGTGCATCCGGCAAGCGCCGCCAAAGTTGCGTAAGGGACTTTTTTGAGCGTCTCGGATGTCTCGGTCGTCGGACAGACCGGATTGTCTCCCGTGCAACGGGTGCCCTTCAGAAAGTCGCAGACGACCTTGTCCGAGAGGAAATTGCAGTTGCGATCGCAACAGGCGCCGCCGTCACAATCTTCCCCGGCGTCCCGGTGACCGTTGCCGCAGGAAGAGAGGGCATTCGATCCGGAGTCCGCCGACGGAATGATTTGCACGGTTCCAGGCGAATCGGAGCGCGTCGATGACGCGTCCGGCTTTGAACAGCGCGCCGGATTCAATAAGAAGAGAACGGCAATTAAGAGACCGAAAACAACTCGAGGCTGACATGCACTCGATTCGAAAATGGGGATGTTCTTTGCCCGCGCCATGAACCTGACAGTCGCAACGCGCATGCCAGGGCATTTCAGCGTTCAGCTCCAACTGAGGTGATCTGGTGACATTCCGGCTCGAAAACCCTGCAAGTGACCGTAACCTAGGGCACCGTTTTTCGGGGTCGTGAGTTGCCATACCTCGTTGTAATTTAAGCGTTTTTTATGGCTTCTGGCTTAAACTCGCCCACCGGTGGAAACCATAGTTGGCGAATAGGGGGTCGAAGAGGCTCCAAATCGACTGAATGAGAGTCTGGAGCCGAGTGCTTTGCTACGTCAATCGTTCTCTGGCTTCCGAAAGCATTTGGCGGAAGGAGCCATTCTGGATCGCGTCGCGGATCCGGCGCATCCAATCCAGATAGAAATACACGTTGTGGATCGTATTGAGCCGAAGGCCCAGAATCTCGTTCGCCCGGTACAGGTGATTTAAATAAGCGCGTGAGTATCTTCGGCACGTCGGGCACCCGCACTTTTCGTCCGGCGGTCTTTCGTCCTGAACGAATTCGGCTTTCTTGATCGAGATCGTCCCTTCGCCAACGAAGAGCTGGCCGTTGCGCGCGTTCCGGGTGGGCATCACGCAATCGAACATATCCACGCCACGCGCCACGCCCTCGATGAGATC
>JAZDIZ010000115.1:0-4324 GCA_043804515.1 Pseudomonadota bacterium
GGAGGCACCCGGAAAGGTGGAACGCCGCGGGCACTTTGGGATGACGGGCGAAGTGTTCCAGGACCGGCCGGTAGCACCGCGCGGTGGCGCTTTCGAAGACCGAATCGAAGTTCCCCACCGGTTGGTGGAAATGGAGCGCGATGAGAAGCCGGGGTTTCATTCCGATTCTTTCTTCACGTACCTTCCGGAGAACGCGGGCACGTGCAGCTCGATCGTCCGGGATACGCCGGAGCCCTTCGGCGTCCGGATCTCGATGATGAACGATGCGCTTCCACCCGGCTGCATTCCGAACTCCACGTACGGGATGGAGAACTCGAAGATTTTCCGTACGGCCAGGACGGGAGCGAACCGGTTGAATCCTTCGACGTTGGCGATCTTACCTTCCGCGTCCAAGCGCAAGGTCAGCTCACGTGTGTCGGCTGTTTTCACCGTCACCTTGAGCTCGAAGTTGGAAAAGGGATCTGGGCCGCCGTTCGCCACCGGGTCGATTCGGAAGAAAAAGACCCCCTGGTCCGAAAATCCGAAATGAACCGACTGCACGGGCGCCTGCGAATGCAGCATGGTGGAGGTTCCCCACAGGCTCTTCCAGGGAATTCTTACCGCCCCCAGCCACTCGAAGAAATCGGCCTCGTACCCGTCGATCTTGGGGGAGATTTTTGAGAAAGGTATGACGCGGAGCCGGCTCGCGCTCCGGCGGTCGGACCCCGCAATGGGGAAGTCCAAGTCATGGGGGGGGATCAGGTGAAGCGCCTGATACGCCTCTTTCAAATGGCCCCGCAAGGTCTCGTCGAACTGGGGGATGTACATGTTGTCGAACTGGTTATCCAACCACCAGAACCAGTCACTCCCCTCCGCCGCCCGGAGCGAGGCCCAGGCCGCTTTCCGCTCCTCCGGCAAAAGTTCGGCGGAGGTCAGGGGGGTGGAAAGCTCGGAGCGCACTCTTCCAAGGACGCTCCACGTCCGGTTCTTTTCGGGGCCCCCGATCCAGATTCCGAAATCCGAGTTGATCCAGCTTCCCGCGTGGAGATGACGGATCTTCTTGCGGGTCGTGCATCCGGCGACGGCCTCGCCCACGGTGAGCGTTCGGACCGATCTGTTGTCGCTCAAGGCCCCGTATAGCGTGCGCAGGAAATCCGCGCCCGCGCGCGGGTAGTGCTCCCAAGGGTTTTCGCCGTCGAGGGCCAGGAGGATCAGGCAACCGTCTTGGCTGGCCTGTCCCCGGGCCTCGGCTTCCCTCAAGAGCTCCTGGACGGCGGATTTGGGATCCATCTTGGCGTAATTGAATCCCACGCGATCGGAGAGGTCGCGGTCCCGGAAAACGAGAGCCGTTCCCTCCGGAAACGATTCGGAGACCCAGGTATGGTGAGGGTTCGGCTCCCCTTCGAGCTTCGAGCGGCGCAGGACGCTTTCGTCGCTGGCGGCCCATTTCAGGCCGCATTCGTTGAAGATCTTGAGGACGGCGTCGCTCACCGATCCTTCCGAAGGCCACATTCCCTGCGGGCGGATGCCGAGTTCCTGTTCCACATACGCCAGGCCGTCCAGGATCTGTTGGCGTGCATCCTCCGGGTACGCAAACGGGGGCGGGAGTTCCGCCGTGGGCATTGCTTCCCGCGCCGATTCCGTGTTCACAAGGAGGGGAAGGATGGGGTGGGAGTAGGGGGAACAGGAGATTTCGAGCTGCCCGCGGCGGGCCGTTTCCTGGTACAGCGTCAAGAGCCTTTCCAGGATCTCGCGCTCGACCGAGTGCACGGTCTGAAGATCGTTCTCCGTGAATCCGTATCCCTTCTGCGTCAGCTCGCGCAGCTGGGGAAAATCCTCGCGGGCCTTGAAGCCGAACCAGCAGAGATCGAACAACAGCTTGAGGTCCCGGTAGTCGTCCGTGGTGAACTTCTGCCAGGCGTTTTCAGGTCCCGCTTCCCATCGGATCCGGGTCCGGCGCTTGTGAAGCTCCGCGTAGCGCGGAAAGGGGCCGATCATCGTCTCGGTCTGCGCCGAGAAAAAATTCTCGAACAGGAATTTCCGTTCGTTCTCCCCTAGGTCGTCGGCCGGGATGCGAGCCATGTCCCAGAAGAAATCGCTCGCCCCCCGCTGGTAGGCGCGGAGCTGCTCGATCAGGACCGGAACCAGGTTGATCGTAACGCGCACCTGGGGGAACTCCGTGAGCAGCTCCACCATGTCGTAATAGGAACGGATCGCATGAAGCCTCACCCAAGGGAGGAACGTGGATTCCTGGTTGCGCAGCCGGTAGCTCGGCTGGTGCATGTGCCAGAGGAGAGCCAGCGTGACCGGTTTCATACGTCGAAGCGGACTTCCTGCGGGACCACCCGGATGCCGTCCTCGGTGACGGTGATGCCTCGGGCCCGGTCCTCCTCTTCGTCGTATCCGATGACGGTGTCCGGGGGGATCTGGATCTCTTTGTCCACGATCGCCTTATGGATCTCGCAACGCCGTCCCACCTCCACGCCGTGGAACAGGACGCTCTCCGCCACCGATGAGAACGAATTGATGCGCACACGGGGACTCAATACGCAGCGGTCGATCTGTCCCCCCGAGATGATGCAACCCGACGAAACGAGCGAATCCGTGGCGATTCCGATGCGTTTCGTGTCCCGATCGGCGAAGACGAATTTCGCCGGGGGGTCGTCGCTTCGGGATGTCAGGATCGGCCAGTTCGGATTGTACAGGTTGAACACGGGGCTGACGCTCACCATGTCCATGGAAGAGCGCCAGTAGGAGGTGAGGTTGCCGACGTCCCTCCAATAGCCGACTTCCTCCTTGGAAATTCCCGGAACGTGGTTGTTCAGGAAGTTGTACGCGTGGATGTGCACCTTGTCGTACCACTTGGGGAAGATGTTGCCCCCGATGTCGTGGCGGCTGTCGGGATCGTTATGGTCCGCCATGAGAATTTCCTTAAGGACCTCGAAATTGAACAGGTAGTTCCCCATCGAGACCAGCGACAAATTCGGATCCTGATGGAAGCGGGGCGGGTCGGCGGGTTTCTCGAGAAATCCCGTGACGCGCATCGAGGGATCCACGGCGACGCATCCGAAATCGTGCGCCTCGTCCCGAAGATACGGTACAACGCTCACGCTGATATCGGCTTTCGTGTCCACGTGTTCCTCGATCATCTGGCGGATGTCCATCCGGTACACGTGATCGGCGCCGAACACGGCCACGATCTTGGGAGGATCCGCTTCGATCCGCTCCATGTTCTTGAAGAGAGCGTCCGCCGAGCCCAGGTACCAGCCGTATCCCTCCCCCGAGTGAGCCGGGATCACCTCGCAATACTGTCCGAGATGTGCGGAGAAGGTCCAGCCGCGCGATACGTGGGAGATCAGGGAACGGGATTGATATTGGGTGAGGACGTTGATTTGCAGAAGGTTGGAATGGACGAGGTTCGTCAGGACGAAGTCGATGAGCCTGTATTTACCTGCGAACGGGATGGCCGGCTTGGCGCGCCGCCGGGTCAAGGGCAGCAGGCGCTGTCCCTCGCCGCCCGCCAGAACGACCGCGAGGATGTAATCCCGCGTCGGTCTCATCCGTCCCTCCAGACGCGGTAATCCAGGTCACGGAACAGGTTGTCGACGCTCTCGATGCGCTCCAGTGCCCCGTCGTCCTCTCTCCACCCCTCTTCCAACTGGCGCGCGATGAAATCGAACCGGCTCAAGTGTTCGTGGATGCGCTGTTTGGCGTAGCCCACGGTCGTGCGGTTGGAGAGGATGAAAGGCCAATCGGAGGCCTGTGCCAGAAGCAATTCACGCCCCGCTTGAGCGAGAAGCCTGCGGTCCCGATCTCCGGGCTCCGAAAAGCGGTTCGCGAGATTTCTCATCCTCCGGGCCGCATCGTGGACGTACGGGTAGACCCAGGCGTTGTCGCCGCAAAGCCACACTTCGAAGAAGCCTTTGTTTCCCCAGCTGGACGTGGAGGGCTCGGCCACCTGGCCGAGCGGGTACTCCTGGAGATATTGGCTGGGCGTGACCGGCCGGATTCCCGCTTTGGGCAACCGCCTCAGGATTGCTTCCAACCATTCGGGACCTTCGAACCACCAGTGCCCGAACAACTCGGCGTCGTACATCGAGACCACGTTGGGCCGCCGGGGCATGCCCGGGGAGAGGCGATTGACCTGCGCCACGCGCTTGCCGACAAAATCGTCCGCGTGGGCGTTGATGGCCGACTCGGCCCAGATCCGCTTGTACGGTTCCTTTTGGTCCGATTTCCCCGTGATCCGGTAGTACTTGAAGCCCGTCATGTGCTTCACTCCCGCCGGATCGAGATACGGCCGCATGTAGTCCGTGGGAAGGTCGAAACCGATGTCCCGGTAGAA
>JAZDIZ010000116.1:0-2731 GCA_043804515.1 Pseudomonadota bacterium
CGGCGATCCCGACGTAAGAGCCGACGCCGAACCGGTAAGTCCGGAACCTGGGAATGGGAATTGTGGGGATCGCGATCCACGGCACGGGGGATTCGTCCCCGTTCTACAACCCGGCGGGGCTGAACGATCTCACCGAGGGGAGGTTCCAGTTCCTGGCTATGACGTTCGACGTGGCTGCGAATTCCGTCCGGGCCGTCAACGGAATTCTGGACCTCAAGGACGACGTGAATCGGGCGCCGGACGACGCGGGAAAAGTCGATGCCCTCAACAATTATATCAATAAGCACTCGGGGGAGTTCGATCATCTCCGCTGGGCGCTGGATCTCGTCAATTACGCGCGAAAGGACTTCGCCGTGGGGCTCGTGATCGACGAGCGGCTGGACCTTTCGTTCCGGAATCAGGCGTTCCCCAATTTCGATATCCGGAACCTGGGGGACGTGGCGCTCTATGTTTCAGGCTCGCACGCTTTCTGGGAAAAGCTTCTTCAGGTCGGCGTCACGCTGAGGCCCACGGTTCGTTTCGCTCTGGACCAGCAGGACGAGCAGATTACATACGGTGATGTTGTGACCGAGAATGCCGACGGCGATCCGATCCTGGTGGACGAACTCGAGAGAATCAAGAATCGCCGCTTTGGATTGGGTATTGACGTGGGAGCCAAGAGCGATCTGAGCCGGTTCGATTGGATTCCGGGGTTCGCGTATCTCAAACCCTCCGTGGGTGTGACGTGGCAGGACATCGGGAGCCCGAGTTTCTCGGGAGCGGAGCCGAACGGCCAGTCGGTAGGCGTGGGGGTCGCCGTATTCCCGGCAGTCTGGAAGCTGAAGAACACGGTATCCTTCGACATCCGCGATCTGAACCGCGAGAGGGATTTCATCACCCGAACACACTTCGGCGCCGAATCGGAACTCCGCTGGAAGAAACTGGGGGCCGCATTGCGCGCCGGTTTAACACAAGGGTATCTGACGGCGGGCCTGACGATGGACTTCTGGCTCCTCAAGATCGACGGCGCGTACTACAACGAGGAAGTCGGAATCAAGACGCGGGAAGGCGGGAACACGCGGTACGCCGTCACCATATCGTTCAACATCTGAGCCGAAATCCCTACCACGGAAGCGTCGCAATCGCCGCATCCCCTTGTTAGCTGTTGTCGAAGTATTGCCTGCGGCATGAGCCGCCGCCGATGCCTGCTTAAATGCTGCGTGTTGGACGCCGGGGGCTCCGGCGGCGGAGCCTTAGATTGCCGGCGGAGCCGACGGAACACCGGCGTCCTTTACGACCCGCCTCGCGCAATTCCGTCTAGACGCGGATCTGCGGCTGGTTCTTGAGCTGCGTCCGGTACTTCCGTCGGATCGGCTCGATCGTGTCGCGGAGGAAGTCCTCCACCTGCTCGGTGGCCAGTCCCGTGAGGCGCTTGGGATCGGTCCTGACCAGCAATTTCGGGGGCACGCTTCGGAAGGCGGGGTCCTTGCGGAGGCGCGCCAGGAGATCGTTGGCCTGCCCCTTCTCCCGCACGAGCTTGATCACTTCTTTCGCGTGTTTCCGGATCCTTTCGTGGAGCTGCTGGCGGTCTCCGCCTTCCCGGGCGGCGGCCATCAGGATCTCCTCCGTTTGGAGAAACGGGAGTTCGCGCGAAAGGTTCTGCTCGATAACCGCGTGCCTTACGCGCAAGCCCAGAACGACATCGACCGTAAGGTCCAAAATGCCGTCGGTAATCAGGAAGGCCTGCGGGATCGTGAGCCTGCGGTTGGCCGAGTCGTCAAGCGTCCGTTCGAACCATTGGTTGGAGGCTGTGTCGTAGCAGTTCTTGAGCAGGTTCATGACGTAGCGGGCGAGCGACACGATCCGTTCGGTGCGCATCGGATTGTGTTTGTACGGCATGGCGGAGGAGCCGATCTGGGTCTCTTCCATCGGCTCGGACACCTCGTGGAGCGCCTGGAGGAGGCGCACATCGGTCGCGAACTTTGCGGCCGACTCGCAGATTCCGGCCAAAACGCCGACCACGTGGGTATCGACCTTGCGCGGGTAGGTCTGTCCGGTGACCGGATAGATGTCGTCGAAGCCCATCTTCCGGGTCACGAGTTTCTCCAAGAGCCGCACTTTGGCCCGGTCGCCTTCGAAAAGTTTGAGGTAACTGTCCTCGGTCCCCGTGGCGCCTTTGCACCCGTGAAATTTGAGGTTCGCGAGTTCGAACTCGAGGCGGGAAAGATCCATGACGAGGTTCGCCAGCCAAATGCAGCCTCGTCTCCCGACAGTTGTGGGTTGGGCGGGTTGGAAGTGTGTGTACGCCGTCGTGACAGTGCTTCGCTCCCGTTCCGCAAAGCTGCCCAGACGGTCGATGGCCGAGGCGAGCTTCCCCACGATCAGGTGCAGGCCGTCCTTGATCATGATGAGGTCGGCGTTGTCCATCACGTACGAGCTCGTGCATCCCAAATGGATGATGCCGGCGGCCTTTTTGCACTGCAGGCCGTAAGCGTAAACGTGAGCCATCACCTCATGGCGCATTTCCCGCTCGCGGCGTTCCGCCACGTCCCAGTTGATCTTGTGAACGTATTTTTGAAGTTCGGCGATCTGGGCTTTGCTGATCGGAAGACCCAGTTCGTGTTGAGCCTCGGCGATCGCGAGCCAGAGCTCACGCCATAGGCGGATCCTGCGCTCGGGCGAGAAGACTTCCACCATCTGGGAGCTGGCGTAGCGGCTGGCGACGACGTCGCTTCTGGCGCTGTGGGGCATA
>JAZDIZ010000117.1:0-26216 GCA_043804515.1 Pseudomonadota bacterium
GGCCGAGAATGACGTGCGCGTGTCGCCCCGATCGATCATCAGCGCCCGGTACCTTCGGGTTTCCCCTTTGACCTTAGCTGCGGCCTCCACGAGCAGGATCGCCAGATCCCGGTCCTTGGGAAAGTCGATCAAGGGCGCCAGAAACGCGATCAAGAACTCTCTCGGGATGATCCTTTGGTTTCCAACGCGAACCGGAGCCGTCGAGAAAAGGCCCAAGTCGGAAAAACCCTTGAATGCCTCGAAGTGTCCCGGATACCGAAGCGTCTTGTAATCGAAATCTTTAACCTTCCCCCGGAACGAATAAGGAGCGGTAGAAGTTCCTCCCGTTGTTACGGCGGCCTCGAACATTCCCATTCCGGGAATCCGGACCGATTCCAACTCCGCGAGCGCCGGGATGCGCCGGATTCTGCCGTCGCGCAGGACAATCGCGTCACCGCTGTACTCATTGATGAGCCCGTTCAGGCTGAACACGAATTTGTAATTGAACGGGGGGTGCGGTGTTTGCGGCAGCCCGCCGCATCGCGCGTGTATCCAGGCGGGTTTTACGAGCTTTTCGATCGCCCGCGCCGCGAGGAGGTTTGAAAGGCCCGGCGCCAGGCCGCAATCGGGGAGAAGAGACACGCCGGAGCGAACGGCCCGGCGATGGAGTCCGAGTTCTTTGCGGACCACGTCGGTGTTTCCGCCCAGGTCGGAAAAATGGGCTTTCTCTTCCAAAGCCGCTTTTGCGGCCCCGAGATTGAGAAAATAGGGGAGGGCGCTTACGACGGCATGGGAGCCCCGGATCACCCGGCGGATTCGGGCGGCGTTCCGGCAGTCCACCTGAAACGGGAACGCTATCCTGCGCCCCACGAGACGGTTGATACGCCCGGCGGCATCCCGCGCCCTGGAAAGATCCTGGTCCGCCATCCTGATTTGGTCCGCTTCGCCGTGCACCGCCAGGTCATATCCGATGGCTGTGCCTTGGAAGCCCGCCCCTAGGACCGTGTAGCGAAATTTCATTGTGGCGGAATCGTAGCCGGATTGAGGGATGAGACAAGCGCTGTGTCGGGCTAGAGCATGGACCGGTCCGTGGCGCGCCTCTGACACCTTTGGAATCGGGGAACGAGAGAATCCGTCAAGCGCGCCCGATCGCTTAAATTGATCTGTTCAAAGTGGATTCCCATTCCCGGAGGGTAGAGGGATAAATTCGGAGAGGCGGCTGAAGTTCTCTTGTAAGCGACGCTTCCGCTCGCGAGAATGGGTCGGGAGATTTCCGGAAGCGAGATCTGAAGTTCCACGGGTGTGCCGATGTCGAAGGGGCTTTTCGTGCGGAGGAACACTCCTGCGGCGCTCAGGTCTCCTGTCTCGGAAGAAAAATGCCGATGGGTGCCCTCAATCTTCCCCCGAGCTTTGACCGTGGCCAACGCACGGGCGTGCCGCCTGCGGTTCTGCTGTTGCGGAAACAGGAAATAATTCATGACAAATGCGAGGTCGGCCGTGTCATAGGTTCTTGCGACCATCCCGTCCACATCCAAAGCGTCTTCCAGTTGAAAAAATTCATCCTTGAAGTGTTGCCGCACCAGGATGATCTTCGAGGACGCGAGGTGGGTGTCGGTCAGGAATAAAGAACGTAAACAGCGCCCGTCGAATCCGGGAACCGTGGGATCCAGGAAAAGAAGGAGGTTGGGCGCACTCCGTGAATGCAGCCGTTCAAAGTACTCGTGGCAATCCGAAGTGGTCCGGCACGCGCAGCCCAGCGTTCGCAAAACATCGGATAATCGTGATTCGAATGGATGCGCCGGACCCTCTCGGCACAGGATCCAAGCCTCCGGAGATGTGAATTTTTGCGACGCCATTTGCGCTCCGCGTCCCCCCTACCTTGAGACCGGAAACGTCCCCCGCCACTACCGATTTCATTATAAACTTCCGGGGGTTACACCTTCAACGGAAAAGCGGTGACGTCGAAACGTACTGGGACTTCCGCGGGCTAAGGCTTTGTTAAGAAAGGTGATCCCAACCTGTCGGGTGCAATAGAACTTTGGTTGCACCGGGCGTGCACGACCAGATCCGGCCGATTCCCCTCCGAACGCTGCCGATCCGATGGACTCCTCCCCGCAGTCTTTGTTCGATCGACGCGCGGTTGCGGGGCTTGGCCGTGAAGAGGAGCTCATAATCGTCGCTCGGCCGCGCAAGCAAACTGGTCCAATCGAGCCCCAATTCCTTAAGGGCGCGGCGTGTCTTGACGGGAACAGGGATCGCACTCAAGTCGAGATGGAGGTCCACACGGCTGGCGTCGGCCATATGCCGTGCGTCCGCTAGGAGCCCGTCGCTGACATCGATTGCGGCCGAGACGAGGCCATTCAAACGTAAGGCCTCCCGGACACGGGCGGTCGGCGACCGCCAGCGCGAAAGAACCGGACGGAACCGTGCTTTCCTTCCTTTTTCGCGGCTCAAAATCTCGAGAGCCAACGCCGAAAGACCCGGAGAGCCCGTCACGTAGACGTCGTCGCCGGGCCTGGCGGTCGAGCGAAGCCAGGCTTTCCCCCGTTGAACCCGGCCGATCACGGTGATCTGGACGGAAAATTTTGCCGCCGATGAGATGTTGCCTCCCAGAATTGAGGCTCCGCACCTTTGGAATTCCCTTCGAATGCCCCGCGCGATCCCCAGAATGTTCCGAGCGGGGTGATCCCTCGGGAATTCGAACGAGACAAGCCCGTGCATCGGCCGGGCCCCCATCGCGGCGATATCGCTGAGGGCGCAGGCCGCGGCCCGCCCTCCCAACTCCTCGAACTTCAGCCATTCCCATCGGAAATGAACTCCCTCGACGTGCGTGTCGACGGTCCATACGAGGTCCCAGCCCGCAGGTGCCCGGAAAACCGCCGCGTCGTCGCCGATCCCGACAAGAGGTGCGCGCGGGACGCCGAATATCTTTTGAAGAGAGCGGATGAGCTCGAATTCAGTGGGCAAGCCGACCTGCGTTCTTCATCAGAAGCTCCGAGTCACTACGAAACGATCAGATTTGTCCGCAGGTCAAGGCAGACGCCGAGCACAGACCGGAGTTGGCTTGACAGGCCAATGAGGACTGCGCATTGCAAACCCGCCAAGAATAAGGTGCCTCGAATGCGAGCTAGCGCAGCATTCGACACAACGGCGAGTTTGCTGCGTCGAACGCAGAGCAAACTGCCGACGTGTGTTCGTGCTCGCCGGCTCGCACTCAGACATTGGGATTTCGGCAGTTTGAATGGCAAATATGACGTTTCCCTCATGAGTACTCCGAGCTACCGATCGAGGCCCGGATTTTCGCGGCCCGAAAGCTGGGCCAAAGACGTCTTTGCGGCCTTAGCGGCCTCCGCGATTTCATCCTCGTTCCCGCTCAGGTAGAGACGGCCGAACGCTCCGAACGAGATCATCTCCAGGAGGTGAATCGGCGACGCCTTTTCCGCCTCGTTGGCGGCGAAAGCGGCGTACCCGGCCGGATGGACTTCCATGACGTAGAACGTCCGTCCCTCCAGAATCAGATCGCCGTGGCGCATCCGGTTGATCAACATGGCCTGGTAGCCGGAAATGTCGGTGATGATCTCGCTCGTGAGGACTTTCGGCTTGAGCCTGGAACTTTCCTCCAGGCCGTAGTGCTCCAGGATCGCGCTGCCCGCTTGCCGGACCTGCCCCTGGTCAAAACTGTGGAGTTCCAGGAGACCGAAGGCCCGCTCCACGATCTGCATCCCGGGCGTGACGCTCGTCCTTTTGAGCGCCACGTCGGTCACTTCGTTGATCGAAATGCCCGGCGCGATCTCGACGAAAAGCGAAGCCTGGGATTCCAGCGGCTGGAACCCCTGCGCGACGGTCTGAAGAAATCCCGCCAATTGCGGCTGGAGCACATCCAGGTAGACGTAGGTGCGAAGGTCTATGGTTTCGTTGGGGACCATGGTCACTGAAGCTGGATTTCGATCTCCGCGAGGGCCTGTCTTGCGGGGAGGTACTCGGGATCGGCCTCAAGCGCTTTTTGAAGTTCCTCCATGGCCCGCTGGAGCATACCCTTTTTCAGGAACACGCGGCTCAGATTGTAGTGCGGAAACACGTGGCCATCGTACCGCGTCGCGATCGTTGCCCGCTCGAGGTAGGGGACCGCTTCCTCCTCTTTCCCCAGCTCGATCAGGTACGCTCCGATGTCGTTCCAGGGATTTCCGAACTCCGGATCGATCTTGATCGCGCGCTTGCATTCCGCGATCGCCTCTTCGTACCGCCCCATGAAACCCAAGGTCCATCCCAGGAAGGTGTGAGCCTCGGCCGTGGGATGGAGTTCGATGGAGCGTTTGTACATCGACGCGGCCTCGTCCAGCTTCCCGATCATCTGAAGCTCGTACGCTTTGGTACAAAGATCCCGTGCGTCTGTCTCGCGAAGCCGATCCAAAAATTCCTCTGCTGCGGCTCTTATCAACCTGCACCCCACGTGTCAAAACGAAAACCGCCGATGACCACACCGGATGAAAATTCGCCGAACTTCTCGGGATCGGGCAGCATAGATGTCTGCCGGTGAATATTCGAAGCGTTCGGACATTTCTGTTGTTGGCTTTCGGTGTCGTGTGTTTCCTGGCTTTTCTGCGTCCGATTTCATCGAACGATTTCTGGTGGCACGTCAAAACCGCAGAGGTTTTCCTCAGGACGGGAAAAGGCCTTTTTGTCGACGTCTTCTCGCACACTGCCGCGGGCGCTCCACTTCCGAACCACGAGTGGGGAGCCCAACTGATCCTCTATTTCGCCACGTGCGTGTTCGGATTGACCGGTGTGCGGCTGATGGCTGCAGGTGCGGGGACCGCGATCATCCTTTGGCAGTGCTTTTGGGGATCACGCGCAACGCTCGGGGCTCTCGGGTTCCTGGCTGCGGGAATATCCGCTCCTTTTCTTGTACGTTGGGTCGAGCCGCGGCCGGCTCTTTTTTCCGCTGTCTTCGGTGCGACGCTGCCGTTTCTCCTCCAGTGGCTTCGGGATGGGCTCACCTGGAGAAGGGTCGCGATCGTCTTTCTGCTTTTCTGTCTCTGGATGAATCTCCACGCCGAGGCCCTGATCGGAATCCTCCTGGCGGTTCTCTACCTGGCTCTCGTGAACGTCCGGAGTGATGAAGACTCTCGGCGTTATTCATGGAAACGGCTTGCTCTCGTGATCCTCGTCCTGTCGACGGCGGTGTTCGCGCAGCCCTTCGGGTGGCACCTCCCGGTCCAGATGTACCGGGATGCCTTGCACAGCACGATGGTGGTTCGGGAATGGAGGCCCACGGTTCCCGCGCTTTTCCTCATGAGGGAGTGGAGTCTGATCGCTCTGTTGCCGATTCTCTGGTTCGCGGGGATCGCCACGCTCTGGAGGAATCGCCGCCGGATTCCGGCGAGTGAGGCGGCGCTTTGGGCCGTCGCCTCCGTCGTGTCGCTCCTTGCGATCCGGGAGATCTGGTGGATCGTCATCCCTTGCGGCTACGTCGCCCGGTGGCTGACGCTGTTCCGGTGGAGTCGTCGCCGCCTAACGAAGCTTGTGCTTTTGGCGATGGTATTTTGGTTGGCGGCTCTCCCATGGCAAAAAATGCGCTTCGAAAATTGGGTGGCGGATGTCGAGGAAGGCGACTTTCCCGTCGCTCAAGCCGATTTCATCGAAAGAAAAGGCCTTAAAGGCGACCTCTTCAACTTCTACGACAACGGCGGGTATCTGATCTACCGCCTCTATCCCCGATGCCGAACGTTCATCGACCCTCGCCACTATCCCTTCTCGCAAGAGGTATGGAATGCGCATGACGAGATTCTCTACGGCGGCCCCCGTGCCCAGGAGCTTCTGGACCGGTATCACGTGGACCTTCTGTTGATCCGGTCCGGTTATTTCGCCGATCCGGAACGTAACCCATTCTGGTTCCGGGCGTTTACCGACGGCCACTATGACGTCTACATCCGCAAGAACGCGCGAAATCTTGAGAATTTGAAACGAGTCGGCGTGCTATAAAGGTCGGGATGACGGCAAACGGAAAAAAGGCGCGGCTTCCGGCTTTGATCCTCCATGCGGGCGCGGGGAGAGTTCCGGATTCGCGCGTAAAAATAGACCGGGCCAGGGAATCCCTCAATCGGATTGCGGACGAGACGTTCCGTCGCCTCAAAAAACTTTCAGCGCTCGAATGCGTGATCTGGGCCGTAACCGAGCTGGAGAACGATCCTCAATTCAACGCGGGGACCGGCGGAAAACTCCAAAGCGACGGCGTCATCCGGCTCACCGCCTCTATCATGGATGGAGCGCAGCTGCGTTTCGCGGGGGTCAGTGCCGTGGAGCAGGTCAAGAACCCTGTCCAGATCGCCAGGCTTTTGCTGAACGAGAAAGACCGGGTTTTGGGAGGAGACGGCGCCCGGGCTTATGCCCGCGCGCACGGATTCGGCCCGTACAACCCGTTGACGGAAGAAGCGTGGTCGGAATGGAAACGGAAGAGCGAGAAGAGGGAACGGAAAAGAGAAGAATCGTACGGCACTGTGGGCGCCGTAGCGGTTGATCTTGAAGGACACTGCGCGGCGGCCACGTCCACCGGCGGAAAAGGAATGGAGATTCCGGGGAGGATGAGCGGCACGGCATCCGTGGCCGGCACGTACGCCTCCAAGAAGGCGGCTGTTTCGGCCACGGGCGTAGGGGAGGAGATCACGGAGCTGGCTTTGGCCGTGCGCCTGGTCATGCGCGCGGAATCCGACCGTTCCCTTTCGCGCTCGTTTGCGAACACGTTCCGCGAGCTGCGGAAGGCGAAGTTCCGCGCCGGCGCGGTCGGCGTGGATTGGAACGGGAACGCCTGCGTGGACACCACGACGGAATGCATCTTTCACGCCATCCGCACGCCAAAGATTCGCAAAGGATATCCCTAAGCAAAAACCCGGAATCCGGAGACCGGAAACCGGATCAGGTTTCGAGCAGACAGGCATTCTGTCCCCGGCATCAGGGCTTAGGCTGTGAATGTCGGAGCTTTAACGACTGATCGTACAATTGCTTACCGTTGCATCTATATTGAGACATCCGCTGCTTGCTGGAGACACATCGCATGTAATCGTGGCATTCCCTGACGCATCCTTGCCCGGGACGGATATTTGCGAACAGTCGTCATTGGCCCAAAACCCCCCGGAGAGAAAGAGGACATTTTCGTCATCTGCATAAAAGGAGAACAGACCATCAAGATTATAATCGCAGAACTCGTACGTATGTGCCGCGCCGTTGATCGTGCAGGTCGCATTCTCGCAAAGGATCCAGCTGTTGCTGATATGCGACGGAAACTCGACTTTATCCAAGAGTTTGAATTCACCGTTGCACGTCCATTCCTTGCCGGGGCAATTAACCGTTGCGCTCGTCTCCTCAAAGGTTGTTTCCATCAAAAGGCCGTCAAAACCTGCGTCTTCCGGTAGTGAGCCGTTGGATGTCTTGGAGCTGTACGTTACGTTTCCCGAACCGGAGCATCCCGTTGGAAGACTACCAACCATTACTCCCGCGTTGACCAGACAATTCACATCGATTTCGCCCGATGTGCCATCGCTGTTAATCGTAAAGCAATTGGTGGTGGCAGAATCGGTGTTGTTGGCGAAGAACGCCGTTCCGATTCGAATGGTTTCAAAAAAATTCTGCGTCAGACCATTGATGTTGCTGTTTGTGAACGAGCCGGTCGGACTAGAAAAATCCTGGGCATTGGGCTCTCTGGCTCCTCCCCCGCCGGCACCACAGCGGACCAAGATAATTACAGCAACGATGAACAGCGGTATTCCAAGGTGAACATTTTTCATGTTGGCGTTCCTTTCTCTTCTCTTCGCGGGTTCATTTCTCCCACGTCCTTTGCGCAAGAACAAATAGTCCTTCGTTAGAATTCCGGTTACTGGAGACGGTCAAGTCAGAAACTTCTCGACGGGCATAGCTTCGATACCCGGCATAAACGCCCGCAGGATCGGCTGGCGGTCCGATCCCCGATGAACCAGGACGGAACGGATTTTTCTCCCGCGAATCGCCCGGGCAAGCTTTTCCATGGAGGATGCCAGGCCCGTCGTGACGGTTTTGGTCCATTTCACCTCAGCCAGAACCAACGAATCCTTGTCCGGAAAAAGAAAATCGGTCTCCAACCCTTGTTGATCCCGGAAATAATAAAGTTCCCGACGTTTCCCTCGATTGATTTGGCGTTTGACGATCTCTGAGGCCACGAAACTCTCGAAAACGGCGCCCACGAACGTGGACCGTGCCAAAGACGGTTCGTCCTGGATTCCGAGCAGGTAGCACAGCAGGCCCGTATCGACCCAGTGCAACTTCGGGGCTTTGATGATCCGTTTCCCGAAGTTTTCAAAGTACGGCGGGATCAGAAGTATCTGCCCTGTCGTTTCCAGAATACTCAACCACTGCGTGACCGTCGGAACGGACACACCGAGAGGCGCGCTCAGATCGGTCTTGTTCAGCACCTGCCCGCTCCGGCTGGCCACCAGAGAAAGGAATCTGCGGAAGGTGGAAAGGTCCCTGACGGCCAGGAGACTTCGGACATCCCGCTCCAGGTAGGTCTGGACGTAAGAACGAAACCAAACGGATCGTTGAGACGGATTGGCGATGGCCTCCGGAAACATGCCCCGCGTGAGCTTCCATGACCCGATTTCGCTGAGTGAGAACGGCAGGAGCTGAAACACGGCGGCGCGTCCGGCCATCGATTCGGTGACGCCTTTCATCAGCGTGAAGTCCTGGGAACCGGTGAGGAGCCACTGGCCCTTTCGACGCTGTGCCCTATCGGCCCGACTCCGAATGTACGGAAGGATCTGGGGAACATTCTGAATTTCGTCCAGGATCGCAGGCGTTTTCACTTCGTCCAGCCAGCCGCGAGGGTCGGCTTTAATCCGGCCGATCACATCCGGATCTTCCAGAAGATGATAGGAAGCCGCCGGAAAAGTCTTTTGGAGAAGAAGGGTTTTTCCGGCTCGCCTCGGGCCGGAAACTACGAGAGCCGGGAAATGCCGCGCCGCTTTTATCAATTCCGGCCCCAGTTCGCGCGGAATCCATCTCATGTTGAGAAGTCTAAGGTATTACTTTATATAACTCAACATTCTTTTTTGCGAATTCCGGACGCCGGAATCGGGTGCTCGACGCCGGGTTTTCTATACTCCTCGTCCGTCACCCCAGAGGATCTTCTGCAATTGGGGCTGGAGGCGCACTTGAAGGCCGGACTCCTGGATCCATTGGGCCAGCGTTGCCAACGGGAGCGAGTTCGAAACGGCGGAAAACAAGACCGGACAGCGCTCCACCAATCCGTGTTTTCGCACCGCATCGACGGACCAATCGAAATCCGCGCGGTTCCCGATCACGAATTTCACTTCGTCGGTGGATTTGAGGTGCTCGATATTCTTCCAGTTGTTTTTGTCGCTTTCCCCGCTGGAGGGGGTTTTTAGGTCCATGATCCGGACCACGCGGGGGTCGCACGTCGAAATGTCGTGGGCTCCGTTGGTCTCGAGCAAGACTCTGAGGTTCGCGTCGGCCAGGCGCCTCATGAGCTCGTACACGCCAGGCTGCAAGAGAGGTTCTCCCCCCGTTATTTCCACCAAGGGAGTCTTGAACTCGAGGACCTTGCGGGCGATTTCCTCCATCGGGACCTGGCTGCCTCCGGCATACGCGTAGGCCGTGTCGCAATAAGTGCAGCGAAGGCCGCATCCGACGAGGCGCACAAAAACACAGGGAAGGCCCGCATACGTCGACTCCCCCTGAATCGACCGAAAAATCTCCGTGATGATTAAGCCGGGTTCCATCGTGCGTACGACGACATACCCCCGAAAAGCGGACTTTGACAAACCCGGGGAAGCCTACTTGATTTCCCAGGTCTCGTGGCCGCGCAGAAGCTTGCTTAAGTCGCCCTTTCCCTTCTGGGCCGTAACCTGGCTGATCTGTCCCAGGAGCAGTTCCTCGTAGGTCGGACGCTTGACGCTCCGGAATACGCCCATCGGTACGGGGAATTCGGGATGGTCCATTCGACTCAACATATACGCGTTCGTCGGATTTTCCGCGTGCTCGTCGTGCACAAGAATGTCCGCCTCGGTCACGCCGTTCTCTCCGACGGTGACCACCTCGGGCTGGTTGTCCTTCAAGCGGATCCCCTTCTTGCGGCCCGGGCCGAAGAGCATCGGTTTGCCGTGCTCCAGGAAAAGGATCCGATCCTCCCTTGTGCTCTTCTCCGTCACGTCCTTGAACGCGCCGTCGTTGAAGATCGCGCAGTTTTGATAGACCTCCACGAAGGAGATCCCCTTGTGTCTTGCCGCCTTCTCGATGGTTTCCGCGAGGTGATCCGGCGCGATGTCGAACGTACGGGCGATGAACGTCGCCTCGGTCGCGAGAGCCAGCGAAAGGGCGTTCACGGGGTACTCGATCGTGCCGTACGGGCTGGACTTGGACTTCTGGCCGATCGGCGAGGTGGGGGAATACTGCCCCTTCGTGAGGCCGTAGATCCTGTTGTTGAACAGGAGGACGTTGAGATCCAGATTGCGGCGGAGGGTGTGAATGAAGTGATTTCCTCCGATTGACATGCCGTCGCCGTCCCCGGTCACCACCCACACCGAAAGATCGGGATTCGCGCATTTCACGCCCGTGGCGACCGTCATCGCGCGGCCGTGGATCGTGTGGAACCCGTAGGTGTTCATGTAGTAAGGGAACCGGCTGGAACACCCGATTCCGGAGATGAACACAAAATTTTCTTTCGGGATGCCGAGGCGGGGCATCACGCGCTGCACCGAAGCCAGGACCGAATAGTCCCCGCAACCCGGGCACCAGCGGACCTCCTGATCGCTGACGAAGTCCTCGCGCTTCAATGGGGTTTCGTCTCGGGTGCTCATAGAAGCTTCTCGATCCCTTCCTTGATTTCGTTGATCTTGAACGGCTGTCCTTGGATCTTGTTGAGGCCGACGGCGTCCACCAGAAACCTGGAGCGAAGCAGCCACAAGAGCTGGCCCAAGTTGAGTTCCGGCACCAATACGCGGTCAAAACGATTGAGAATCTCCCCGACATTTTTCTGCAACGGATTCAGATATCTTAAATGAAGGCTGGAAACCGGCTTTCCTTCCTTTTGAAGCTGCTCCACGGCCGTTGTGATCGCGCCGTACGTCCCTCCCCAGCCCACCACCAGAACCTTCCCGCCGGGCTTGCCGAAGACTTTGGCCTCGGGGATGTCGTCCGCGATGCGCTGGATCTTCTCGGCGCGCAGCCTCACCATCTTCTCGTGGTTGAGGGGGTCGTGGCTGACGGCGCCGACCACGTCCTGTTTTTCCAGGCCGCCGATCCGGTGCTCGAACCCCTTGGTTCCGGGAACGATCCAGGGGCGCGAAAGCGTCTTTTCGTCCCGAAGATACGGATGGAATTTCCCGGCGTCCGTAAAGCCCATGATCTCGAATTTCGGGAGTTCCGAGAGTTCGGGAATCCGCCACGGCTCCGCGCCGTTGCCTAGGTAGCCATCCGACATCAGGAGCACGGGGCACATGAACTTCGTGGCGATCCGCGACGCCTCGATGGCGAATTGGAAACACTCGCTGGGAGAGGCGGCGGCCACCACGGCCGCGGGACTCTCGCTGGCCCGGCCGAACAGGGCCTGGAAGAGATCCGCCTGCTCCGTCTTGGTCGGCATTCCCGTGGACGGGCCGGCGCGCTGGACATCCACGATCACGACGGGAAGCTCCGCCATGACCGCCAGACCGATGGCCTCCGATTTAAGCGCCAGGCCCGGACCGCTTGTTCCGGTAACGCCCAGATTTCCGCCGAAAGACGCACCGATCGCGATCCCGATCGCGGCGATCTCGTCTTCCGCTTGGAACGTCCGGACGTCGTAGTTCTTGAGTTCGGACAGCTCCTGCAGGATCTCGCTCGCGGGGGTGATCGGATAACTCGCGTAGAAAAGCGGCCGTTTCGCCAGATGTGCGGCGGCCACGAGCCCGAGCGCCGTGGCCTGGTTCCCCGTCACTTGGCGGTACAGGCCCTTTGCGAGTTGTGCGGGCGGTACACGAAAGAGGGTGGTGAACGCCTCGGAAGTGTCACCGAAGTAGTACCCCGCTTTCACCGCCCGGATGTTGGCCTCGGCCACGGCGGCGGCTTTTCCGAACTTCTCCTTGATCCACTCGATCGTGGGCTCCACCGGACGATCGAAAAGCCAGTACATGAAACCCAACGCGAAGAAATTCTTCGAGCGGTCCTTCTCCTTCTTGGTGAGGGGCAGGTCCTTGAGGGCTTCACTGTTCAGCGTCGTGATCGGCACCTCGAAGCGGCGGTATCCCGAGAGCGATCCGTCCGTCAGGGGATTCTTCGTGTATCCGGCCTTCTTGAGGTTCACATCGTTGAACGCGTCCGTGTTGATGACCAAATACTCGCCGAGCGGAATGTCCTTGAGGTGAACCTTGAGGGCTGCGGGGTTCATCGCCACGAGAACGTTCGGCGTATCCCCCGGCGTCCGGACGTCGTGGCTGGAGAAATTGATCTGGAAGCCGCTCACGCCCGGGATCGAGCCGGCCGGGGCGCGGATCTCCGACGGGTAGTCGGGAAAAGTCGCCAGGTCGTTGCCGAACATGGCGGTGGTGGTGGTGAACTGCGTACCGGTGAGCTGCATCCCGTCTCCGGAGTCCCCGGCAAAACGGATCGTGACGCTATCCAACTCGACGATCGTGCGTTCCTTCGGCGCGGTCTTTCCCTTCCCCGGTGCGGTGGGGAGTGAACCGGACTTTTCTTGGTTAACGCCGTTGGACATGAACGATCATCCTCCAGAAGTGAGTATTATAGTCGCCCGAATCACGAAAGGGGGGCATCTTACGCCTGCCGCAAAAACAGGCAAATCACGGGCCCGATCTTCCTGAAAGATAAGCGCTTTTCGCGTTTCTCACGATGGTGGCCCAGCCGACCCGATGAAACGCCGTGCCTCGAAACCAGCGCGAGAAACCCTCAGGCGTGAGCGCAATAAGTTGATCGAGGGACAAACCCGAATGAGGTCTTGGAGAAAAAATTTCCAGGCGGTGGGACACCGGCTCCAGGTTCCAAGGGCATACTTCCTGACAGGCGTCACATCCCGCCACCCATCCGGAGAGCTTTTCGCTCACCGCAGAGGGGAGGGGTCCGCGCCGGTTCTCGATTGTTTGGTACGAGATGCAGCGGTTGGCGTCCAAAAGATACGGCTCGACGAGGGCTTGCGTCGGGCAAGCATCAATGCACTTCGTGCACGTCCCGCAGCGATCGGTCGCGGGAGTGTCGTTCGGAAGATCCAGCGTGGTCACGAGTTCACCCAGGACGATGTACGAACCGGTTTCCTCCGACATCACGAGGGCGTTTTTCCCGACCCACCCCACGCCTGCGCGCCGGGCAAGGCTCCGCTCCATGACCGGGCCCGTGTCGACATGCGCGACATAACGAAAGTCTTTCTGGACCCGCGACGCAATCCAACCCGCCAGGATTTCCAACCGTTCTTTGACGGCCTTGTGGTAATCCGCTCCCCAACCGTATCGCGCGAAACGGGCGTCCGTGCGAGGGGGACACCCTGGAAGGGTGTCCCCTGCACGCGGGGCATACGACACGGCACCCACGATGACCGATCGGGCGCCGTCGAGAACTTTTCCGAGATCACCGCGTTTGGCCACCCGGTCGGCTCGTTTCAGATACCGAAGATCAGCGGCAAACCCCCGTTGAAGCCAATCCAAGTAATTCGGATAGTGCTCGGGGGGCTCGGCGGAAGTGATGCCGACCCGGTCAAACCCGATCGAACGGGCGAATTCCTTGAGATTCCGGACCAAAACGCTCATGGGCCCAAAGAGTAAACAAAAGATACACCCGGGTGCAAAAAGTAGCCGGGTTTCGACAGTGTCCTTTGCGGGGCTCTAAGGAAACAGCCAGTAATATAGGCAGGTTGCGAAAATTCACATGGGCGCAAAACCTGGCATTGCTATTGCTTCCTAGTGTGGGTAGGAAAAAATGATGCCTTATTCCATGCGCGTAACATTGCTCCTGATCGCCGCCACGGTTGTTTTGATCGTGGTGGAGAGCAGGTTAATGATCGGTTAGGTTTTCGGCGCGGGCGGCGTCGTCAGCACGAGGAGAACCAATCTCTCCTCGGCCATGTTGACCACGCCGTGTTCTTCACCTGCCGGAGCCAGTACCGCCGCACCCGATTTGCACTCTCGGGTGGTTCTTCCCACGCTGAAACGCCCGTTACCTTCCAAAACGAAATAAACCGTGTCCGACGTGAGCAGCTTATGCGAGCGCTGGGCCTGCCCCGGTTCGAAACAGTGCAGGTCCGCTACAAGCAACGGGGTGGAGAAGATCTCGATCTTCTGCATTTTGTCCGGAGAAAAATGGACGAGGGATCGGAAATCGAGGGTTTTCAAACGTTCTCCCAAATCGGGGAGCCTACCAGACCCCGCCGCGGATGACGCGCAAAAAGAAAAGGCCCGGCGGGCCCGGGGCCCGGCTTACGGGGTGCCGGCAAGCCCCTGCTGAACGATCGCCGTGAATTCCTCGCCGCTGAGGGTTTCCTTTTCAAGAAGCCGCGAGGCCACGGCCTTCAGGATCGGCAGCTTCGAACGAAGGAGTTCCGTGACCGCCTCCATCCGCTGGGCCATTGTGTCCCGCACTTCCACGTCGATCTCCCGGGCGGTTTGCTCGCTGAAATTCTTCCCGGAGGAGATCGTGCCCCGATCGATGAGCATCGGCGTGCGTTCTTCCTCCACCGTGGCGGGGCCGAGGCTTTTCCCCATTCCGTAACGGGTGATCATGCTCCGGATGATGTCGGTGGCGCGGTTCAGATCGTCGGCGGCGCCCGTGGAAAGATCTCCGAACACGACCGACTCGGACGCGCGCCCTCCCAGGAGGATCTCCACTTTCGTGAGCAGTTCGTCGCGCGTCATGAGATAGCGGTCCTCGGTCGGGAGTTGCAGCGTAAATCCGAGAGCGCCGATTCCCCGCGGAATGATCGAGATCTTGTGCACCTTGTCCGCGGAGTTGCGAAGGGCGGAAACCAGCGCGTGGCCCGCCTCATGATGCGCCACGATCTCCTTCTCGCGGCGGCTCAGGACGGTGGATTTTTTCTCCAGGCCGGTGAGGATCCGGTCCACAGCCTCTTCGAAATCCTTCATGGCGACTTCCTTGCGCTCCCGCCGGGCCGCCAGAAGGGCCGCTTCGTTCACGACGTTGGCGAGGTCCGCGCCCACAAGCCCCGGCGTGCGTTGGGCGATCGTGCCGAGCAGGACATCCGAGGCCAGCTTCACGATCCGGGCGTGCAGTTCCAAAATCTCCTGGCGTTCCTTGACGTTCGGGCGCCCCACCATCACGTGGCGGTCGAAGCGGCCCGCGCGTAAAAGCGCCGGATCCAGAATTTCGGGGCGGTTCGTGGCCGCCATGATGATGACGCCCCCTTGCGTGTCGAAGCCGTCCATCTCCACGAGAAGCTGATTCAGCGTCTGCTCGCGCTCGTCGTGGCCGCCGACCGGGTTGATCCCGCGCGCCTTCCCGATCGCGTCCAACTCGTCGATGAAAATGATGCAGGGGGCCTTTCCCTTCGCTTGGTTGAACAGGTCGCGGACTCGCGCCGCGCCCACACCCACGAACATCTCGACGAAATCCGAACCGGAGATGTTGAAGAAGGGCGCCTTCGCCTCTCCTGCGACCGCGCGCGCCAGAAGGGTCTTCCCCGTTCCGGGCGGCCCCACGAGGAGGATCCCTTTCGGGAGTTTTCCCCCCAACGCCGTAAAGCGCCTGGGGAACATCAGGAAGTCGATGATTTCCTTGAGCTCTTCCTTGGCCTCGTCCTGCCCGGCGACGTCCGAAAACGTGGTCTTGTTATCCGACTCGGCTCGGAGGCGCGTGCGCGCTTTACCGAACGTCATCATCTCCGTTCCCGGCCCGAGCCGTTTGAAAAAAAAGCTCCACAGAAAAATGATCAGGATCAGGGGAAAGATCCAGGTCATGAGATCCCGAAACGCCGTGTTCTCGACCCGGATCTCGTACTTGGTGCCGGTGTCGTCCAGAAGCTTGATCAGGCTTTCATCCTGGGCCGGCCGGAGGGCCGAAAGGGAAGGGACGGTCTCGAACCAGGAACCGACGCCCTTTTCCTCCTTTTTCCCGGTCGCGGACTTTTCTTTTTGCGGGAGGACTCCGATGACGAACTTGTCGCTCAGGACCACTTCCGTGAAGGCCTTGGTCTTGATTTTCTCCTTCATCTCGCTGTAGGGGATCTTGTCCGCGCGATCGGGAGGGCTGAACAGGTTGAACAGCAGGATCGCCCCGACGGCCATCATGATGTAGGTCAGGGGGGATCGCAGCCGGCGCGGTTGGCCTTTTGGAGGCGGCTTGGCCATGGGGAGGGGACTATAAGCACCTTTAATCCCTCGTCAAAGGCCATCTTGGAACCGCCAAAGTTGATGGACTGAAAGCTTCTGGTATTGTCTGCGGCCCAAAAGCCCATGAAAAAACCACTGCTATTCTTAAGTCTGATCCTCGTTCTTGCATCCGGATGCGACCGACTTCCCTGGGGGAAGAAAAGCGCCGGCGAACCCTCCACTGAAGCGAAGAAGGGAGAGCTGCCCTTCACGGTCCCGTGGAAGGGGCAGGCGCTGGCCGCCGACACGTTCATCAAGATCGCCCGGACGGCGGATCTGGCCGTCGTCAACATCAGCACGACGAAGACGTTCAAGCGGGCGAGGAGCCCGCGTCCGTTCTTTTCCCAACCGGAGCCGTTCGGGGATCCCTTCGGCGGCGATTTCTTCCGCCGTTTTTTCGGTGAGATGCCGGACACGCCCGAGTACGAACAGCGGAGCCTCGGGTCCGGATTCGTCCTGACGGAGGACGGCTACGTCGCCACGAACAACCATGTCGTGGAGAAGGCCGACGAGATCAAGGTGACGATCGGAAAGGACCAGGAGTATAAGGCGACGCTCGTCGGAGCCGACCCCAAGACCGACGTGGCTCTTCTCAAAATCAAGCCGAAGGAGAGGCTCCAGACGCTGGCCCTCGGGGATTCCGATCAACTTCAGGTCGGGGAGATCGTTATGGCCATCGGAAACCCGTTCGGCCTGTCGCACACGGTCACGCAGGGGATCGTGAGCGCGAAGGAGCGGGCGATCGGATTCGGCCAATACGACAATTTCATCCAGACCGACGCCTCGATCAACCCGGGAAATTCCGGCGGACCGCTTCTAAACCTCAAGGCCGAAGTGGTGGGAATTAACGCGGCCATCGTGGCTTCGGGGCAGGGGATCGGCTTCGCGATTCCGATCAACCTAGCGAAAAACATTCTCATGCAGATCAAGGACACGGGGAAGGTCACGCGCGGTTGGCTGGGTGTCTACATCCAGCAGGTGGACATGGATCTGGCGAAATCGTTGGGGCTGAAAGAGCGGCGCGGCGCCCTTGTTTCCAACGTGCAAAGCGGAAGTCCCGCCGAGCAAGCGGGCATCAAACGAGGCGACGTGATCGTGAAATTCGGCGAGAAAGAGATCGCCGACTTCAATGAATTGCCGAGGTTTGTGGCGGTGACGCCGATCGGAACGAAGGTGCGCGTCGAGATTTTAAGGGAAGGCAAGAAAGTCGTCGTGGAACCGACGATCAAAGAACTCAAGCCCGAAAAGGAAGAGGCGCAGGCGGAAGGAGGAGGCGAGGATGAGGCCCAACCGTCCAAAGAGGATCTCCTCGGCCTTTCCGTCGGCAACCTCACGCCGCAGATTTCCCGGCAACTGCAATTGGAGCCCGAGGTCAAAGGGGTCTTTGTCGCCAACGTTAAGGCTAACGCGGCGGCGGCCGATAAAGGGATCCAACGAGGGGACATGATTGTGGAAGTGAACAAGCACAAGGTCTCCGACGTGGATGAGTACCGTAAGTACACGAAATCATTAAAGAAAGGTGACACGGTTCTGCTCCTGCTTCGCAGGGGCGGCGGAGCCACATTGTTTGTGGCCTTTACGTTATAATATCAATGAGTTGACCCCACTTGACAGGTGGGGGCCCGGGAATAGATAAGTAGATGCTTTGATGAAGCCGAAAAGCACAGCGCTGACGATTCGAAGCAGCCTGGACCTTTACATGGAACAGGTGAGGCGGATCCCTGTTCTTTCGCGGGAAGAGGAGAAGAAGCTGGCGCTTCTTTGGTTCAAGAAGCGCGACCGGGAAGCGGGGCAAAAGCTCGTGATCTCCAACCTCCGCTTTGTCGTGAAGGTGGCCCGTGAATATTTGCGCTACGGCTTCCGTCTCCCCGACCTGATCCAGGAAGGGAATCTGGGGCTTCTTCACTCGATCGACCGATTCGACCCGCGCAAAGGATACCGTCTCATTTCGTATGCCGTTTGGTGGATCCGCGCTTACATCCAGGCCTTCGTTCTGCGATCTTGGAGCGTGGTGCGGCTTGGGACCACGCGCGTTCAAAGGCGGATCATCGCCAGCCTTCAAAAAGCGCGGCAAAAAATCGCTTCGCTTCACGCCGACGAACCCGTGCAACCGAAAGCGTTGGCCGCGGCGCTGGATGTATCCACGGACGACTTGAATGCCACGGTGAATCGGATGCAACGGCGGGACATTTCGATCGACGCCCCCGTCTCACAAGACAACGACGCTCCGTACGGTGACCATCTGGCGGATCGCACTCCGAACGCCGAAGAGCAGCTCGTGGAAGCCGACCTGAAATTGAAGGTGCGCGAGAAATTGGATGACATCTATGAGGACCTGACGCCGAGAGAGAGATACCTTTTGGACCACAGGCTCATGTCCGACCAGCCCGTGACGCTGGAAGCGGCGGGCGAGCATTTCGGTGTGACACGCGAACGCGTCCGGCAGATCGAAAACCGGCTCAAAGGCAGGTTGCGCGGAGTTCTGGCTCCTGCTTTTGCGACAACCTAAAACCCGTATTGTCCGTAAGATGTGAGTAGTAAGGCGGGCTGGGTGACTGCCTGCGCTCCGTGGCTCGGATCGCATCACGGGGGACACCCGCTGATGGGTGGCCCCAACACGGCGATCCTGCGCCTGACCTCCGCTCCGGCAGCCCCCCAGCCCGCTTGAAACGCATCAACCGTTCAGACATGTGACATCAGTGCGAAAGGGATCCAGGCCTCACGCTTGGTGAGGGAAAAAACAGAACAGTCGTCTACGAGATTTTTTCCGACCAGACTTTTGCCTGCGTGAAAAGCAGCAGGTAATCGCGTCCGCCGGCCTTCGAATCCGTGCCGGACATATTGAATCCTCCGAAGGGGTGGGCACCCACCATCGCGCCCGTGCACTTCCGGTTGAAATAGAGATTTCCCACGTGGAAGTTTCTCTTCGCCTTCTCGATGCTTTCGCGTGATTTCGCGTAAACGGACCCCGTCAGACCATATTCGGTGTTATTGGCGATCTCCAACGCGTCATCGAAACTCTTGGCTTTGGTAAGCGCCAACACCGGTCCGAAGATCTCTTCCTGCGAGAGCCTGGCGATGGGAGGGACATCGCCGATCACCGTCGGGGCGATGTAATACCCGTCCTCGGAAAGCGTCTTCCCTCCGGTCAGGAGTTTTCCCTCCTTCTTCCCGATTTCGATGTAGTTCAAAACCGTCTTGAACTGGGACTCGTTGACGACCGGCCCCATCTGCGTGTCGCCGTTCACTGCGGGACCGACCTTCAGGGCCTCCGTCCGTTTTCGGATCTTCTCGGCCAATTGATCGTAGACGGCCTCGTGAATGATGGCCCGGGAACACGCCGAGCACTTCTGTCCCTGGAAACCGAACGCCGACGCCACGATCCCGGCGGCAGCCGCATCCAGATCCGCATCCAGATCCACTACGATCGCGTCTTTTCCGCCCATCTCCGCCACAACGCGCTTGATCCACTTCTGCCCAGGTTGGGGCTTGGCCGCCCTTTCGTTGATACGCAGACCCACTTCCTTCGATCCTGTGAACGAAATGAAGCGGATCTTGGGATGATCCACGAGCGGATCACCGATTTGGGAGCCGCTCCCGGTCAGGAAATTCAGGACGCCCGGAGGGCACCCGGCATCGTGCATGAGCTTCGCGAACTGGTAGGCGACGGCCGGGGCGTCACTGGAAGGTTTCAAAACGACGCAGTTCCCGCTCACGACGGCCGCCGTGGCCATGCCGACGCAGATGGCGAGCGGAAAATTCCATGGGGGGACGACGACGCCCACGCCCAGGGGAATGTAGACCAGATCGCTTTTCTCACCGGGGACCGGCGTGAGCGGCTGCGAATCGGCCAGGCGAAGCATTTCGCGGCCGTAGAATTCGATGAAGTCGATCGCCTCGGCCGTGTCGGCGTCGGCCTCCACCCAGGGCTTGCCCACTTCGTAGCTCATCCACGCCGAGAATTCGTGCTTGCGCTTGCGCATCTCGGCCGCGGCCCGAAACAGAAGATCCGCCCGGTCCTTCGCGGAGGTGGAAGACCACCGCTCGAACGCCTTCCAGCCCGTTGCCACGGCGCTCTCCAATTGGCTCTTGGTGCCTTTTTGGAATTGGCCGACGATTTCGGATTTCTTGGAGGGATTTGTAGAGGCGAATGTCTCGAGACCGGAGATTTCCTTTCCTCCGATGATCAGCGGGTACGTCTTTCCGAGTTGTGAACCGACGTTCCGTATCGCCGCTTCCATGGCGGCCCGGTTCTCCGGTTTCGAGAAATCGGTCAGGGGTTCATTTTTGAATTCACTGATCATGATCTTGCTCCTAAATTGAACGGCTAGAAGATGGCAGGAGCGACAGGAGTCGAACCTGCAACCCCCGGTTTTGGAGACCGGTGCTCTGCCAATTGAGCTACGCTCCTATTCCTTCGTCTCGCCTACGCTGCCACACAAAGGCAAGTGCACGCAGGATAAAGAAACACGGGTCAAAAGCAACCTTGTCGGTGCGGTCGGCGGAACAGTACGGGTTCAGGTCAGCTTCAACGCCGACCGCCGGCCCGAGGCATCCAGGCGACAGGTTCGTCTTCGGCGTTCGGCCGGAGCATCATCGAAAGCTCCGCTCTGATTCTCATCATTTGGGCGACGAACGCTCCCGGATGGAACGGAAGAAGGATCGTATCCCGATAAGGGACGGTCGTGTTGGGCAGTGCGTGGAAGAGAAGGCTTCGACCGTCCCGATCCACGGCCCTCACATTGACTTCGGCCACCGGTTGTTGGCCGCCTCCATCCTGGAACAGGCCGGTGCTGGACGGTCCATGTCGGCCGAATTCCTTCAGGGAACGGATGCAGTTGGGACGTATTCGAATCTCCAAACGCCGGACTTGTGCCGGGAGTTGCCAGTCCGTCGACGCAAAATAACGACTCACTTCATCCGTGAGCCTCGCGTAGCTCGTCCGCCATTTTCTAAGGACTTCGGTATTGCCGGACCAGGGAAATGACAGCCCGCCGGAGCGGTCGGAAATCTTGACCGAGATCCCTTCGGGGAACGTGCGTGGCGTTTGCAGGTTCCTTAACCGCAGTCCGGCATCAGGAGCCGTTTCGAAAACAAAGGACGCCATCAGGGCTTCGGTTTGCTCTCGAAGCGCCGAATAGGGAAAACGTCGGCTTGGATCGAACGGCACGCCGTAAGGAAGGCAACGCAGTTCCTGGTCCCACTCTTGAAGCGAAAGAATACCGCCGGAGGTTTCCGAAAGGTATGTAACTCTGAGTTTGAACACGCATCCCGGTTTCGAAATAGGAACGCGTTCATCGGCTGCCTGGACCATAACTTGATGAGCAAAATAGTTGTTGTTGCCGTAGATCCCGAAGTCGAAAAGAAAACGGGCCGCCGGATCGGCAGCACGGATCTCCGAAAGCCTCGGAAACTGTGCCCGAAACCGATCCAAACGGGCGGATAGTTGTTTTGCCCAATCGCAATCCAGAAACGCCGAAGAAATCTGAAAACCATCGCTTCCTGTGACGTATCGATTCTCCGCACCGGGGCACAGCGATACTCGCTGCCGCATGATTGTTGAAATGCGTTCGAGTTGATCCGCGCGTGATTTCAGGAGGTCGGCCTGGCGAGCCGCCGGCGCCGCTGTGGCGTTTTGGAGGAGGAAGAGCGCACCCAAAAAGACGACGACCACGCCTCGAACTGCCCCCGCACGACACATCCTCATCAAATCTATACCCCAGTTTGAATAGTGAGCAACGTTTGTGCCACCCCAACGAGTCGTGAATTCAGCGACTTAGCTCCCTCGTGTGCCTAAATAGTGCAGCTGGTAGGGGCGTGTGTGCCGCGATTAGAACAAACGGCACCAAATCGGGGACAGCCCCCCGATTTCGGTCCGTGTCCCGCCCCCCCTTGAATCGATCAGAAAAAATGGGGACAGTCCCCGAATCTGAATCCGATCCTTCCCCAATTTTGTAGGGCAGGCTCGGCGGCGCTTACGGTTATCTCAAACCATGCGCGCGGACAATCCATTCGGAGCGCAGCTCTTCGACTCCGAAATGCGAACCGCCGCCGCCTTCGGCTCTGGCCCCTCCGAATATAACGACATAGAGATCGACCCGCGCCACGGGGATCAAAAACTCGACCAAGACGGGGTCACGCTGATGAATACGTCCGAAGCCGGCCGCATCCGCCCGGTGCACTGTCAGGAGTGAATGACCGCCCAATGTTCCGTGCTCGAGAAGCGCGTCAAAGTCGGCTCTGGACATGCCGCGCCACATGCGGACCACGGGGACCCCGTTCACAATCCTCGTGTGGAGAGTGAGCGTTTCCATCGGGAAGTACGGAACACCCAAAACGAAGATTCTTCCCGCAAGAGCCGTCCAAACTCCGTGAGTCCTCGCGTCTTCAAGAAATTGATTTGCGGGGCTTTTTTCGCCCGAAGGCCTGTGGGCTGCTTGTTTCTGGGGTTCGAGCTCGGGTTCTGTCGCGACCGCGGAGCCGGCACCTGAATCTTCGGCATCGCCCTGATTTCGCACCGCGGACGCGTCCGGCGCCCAAGCGGGAGAATAACCACGCAGACGTTCTTTCTCTCGCTCCCAGGCGCGCCAATCGTCGAGCGTCGGCGGTTTCAACCAGATCTTGCCGGGCATGTACCTTGGAGTGACGTTCGAAGTTGCTGAAGCCTCCGGGTCAATCAAAGCGTCTGGTCGGGCGGACGATCCGATCGTGAAAGCCCCATGAGCGGGAAGCAGAGTTCCAGGTCGGACCCTTGCCTCCGCCAAGCGTTCGAGGAAACGGCGCAAACCCCGGATCGTCAGGTCTCCACGCAGATCCTGGGCCGGCCTCAATTGGTCGGCCGCACACGACTGAAACGCTCCTGGGAGGCGCTCCCGCATCCTCTGTTCTTCACGGGCTGCCGCAACCTCACGATTGTGTCTGTCAACCATCACACCCAAGCGCTTATTGAGTGCGTCTTCCCTCGCTATTTCCTCCCTTCGCGCCTTGACGACTCGAGGATCCGGGGCATCTCCACCCACGCTGAGACAGAGGGCCACGCCCGCAACGATCGGGTTGATCAGCGCCGATCGGTACCAGGGAACACTTCGTGCGAGAGCCGCTTCCGTGGCCGCCGCTTCCGGTGCGACGGGGGCGGTTCTGAGTGACTTAAGAAGCCCATCCACGATTCCTTCCTGTTCGGCCGTCAGAGGGATCGACGAAACGTCGACCGCCGCACCGACCACACCAGCCTCCGCGGTCACGGGCGCCGTTTGAAGCGACCGGAGCATCACGTTGATTGCAGCTTCCTGTTGAGGAGGTAAGAGAGCCGGCGGGATAGCCGCGGAAGGTGCGGGCGCAGCGGCAAGCATGAGCTCTGCCGGAGCTTGATGTGCGTACAAAAGAACAACGCACGCAAACGCTGAGACCAACCGTAAGACCACTGCCTGTCTAATCGTCAAAAAACCACCTCTATTTTCTCAATTTAGCAAGCGTTGTGCCATTAAAATAGCGTGTGACTGTAAGCACTTACGATGGGCGTCGTGGAGAAAAACCGCCCAAAAGGTGGACAGCGATGTCGCGCTAGGACAAACGAGACCAAATCGGGGACAGCCCCCCGATTTTGGTCCGTGCCCCGCCCCCCCCTTGAATCGCTCAGGGAAAATGGGGACAGTCCCCGGCTTTGCATTTGCGGCCTAACCCCCTTGAATCATTTGCCGCAATGCGCTATAAATGCCTGTCTTTTTTTGGGCGATTCAAATAATCGCTTAAAAATTAGGTAGTTAAGAGAGGTAGACGTTGTGAATCGGATCGTTTCTTTCCTTCTTGTGGTCATCGGAATCATCTCCATTGTTCTGGGCGTCTTCGCCTCGGAAAACGGTCCGCGGAAAACGGGGATAGTCCCCGATTCTTTCATGGAGGTAACCCTTCAAGGCGCAAGCGCCCGGATGGCCGAGACGGCGTTCGACATGGACAAGGAAGGGATCCGTAGCAAGGTCCGACAAGCCGTCGCCCGGTGCTGGGATCCGAAATTGAAGGAACCCACCTGCTCCGCGTTGGAGATTGCGGTTCAGGCGGGACTCGCAGACCTCATTCCTCTGGAAGTTGTCTCCGACCTCACCCCTGCCTTGAAGTACCTTCGCGACGCCGGGATGCCTCCCCAAGTCGTGGCGGCCGCGATTCTGGCCAGCCCCAGCTATCACTCTCCCGAGGGATACCGGCAAAGAATCGCCGAGTTGCGATGCCGGACAAATTCGTGTCACGCCCTTGCGCAGTTCTCGAATTCGAGCCGACTTTCGAACGCCTTCGGGTTTGAGTTGGATCCGTTCGGTGACGAACAAGTCTACGAAGGATTCCGGGTCCGTTCACGGGACGGCGGGAGCGCCTCGTCCGGGCCGGTCGATTTCCGGCTGGATGAGGCGAGGCTGAGTCGCTTCGAGCAGGTCTACAAGGACCCCGCCTTCGCGGCCCTGAGAGCAGACGCCATGAGGCGGTTTCGCTGGATCACGGCGGAGCAGACGAGCCGCTTTGGAATAGAAATGGGCGTTGTGGCTGGGAGTACGGCGGTCTTCATATTTGCGATGTGGGCGAGCGAAGCTGTGCTGCCTCTGTTGTTTGAGTCGCTGGAAACAACCGTGGTCGCCACGGTGGGGGGCGTTGAAATCACGCAGCTGGACATTGCGGTGGCGGCGGTTGCCTCGCTCAGCACGGCCACCGCCAACCGTTGGGCCACCGGCTCCTGGCTGATGGGTCTTAAGGGAAAACCGCTTTTATCGTACGTTGCGAGGACGACGCCGTTGACGGCGCTGACGTATTTTGTGACGGTGCTTGGAACTCAATGGCTATTTGCATTTTTGGCTCCGGGAGTCCAAGGCGAGATAGTCGCTGCGGCCGAACGCGGGCCGGGATCCGGAGGAAGGATCTCAGAGCTGGGCGGGGAGGGCTCCACTTGGGGTGTGTCCACAGGCAGGGGCATACCAGCGACCCAAGGCAATCTCGCCGCCGTGGCCTCTTTGCAGGGAACGGCTCCGGGCCTTCTTCCGGTCGCGCCGCCCACAGTGGGTGAGGCGGCTCCCAAGATAATCGTCTTCCCCATACAATCACTGGCGCGGCAGGCCGTTTCAGGGACGGAAGCGGGCACGTTTCTGAACCGGCTCGCCGGTGCCGGCGTAGGTACCTTGGTTGTCCGTCTTTTCGATGACGTGCCGGCCATGTTTCCGAGCCACGTCGTGAGCACGTCGAAACCCTTTGCTCATACCACCAACGAGATCTCCAGACCGAAACAGCTCACGCGCGGTTACGCGGGCCCCCTTCCCACGGCGGAGGAACTCTCCCGACGACGCCTAGGTACGCCCGCCGGACCTCGAAACGACCCTTCGGTCGTCAAGAATGATGGAAGTGATCGGCCGGCGTCTCAAGGGGATGCCAAAGTCGAAGCTAGCGCGGCAACAAAGGCGCCGCCGAAGAGAAAATTCGCGAACGCTAAGGTACAGGCAAGCGAAAGGGCCAAGACGCGTGCTGCACGGGCCCGGGCGGCGGCGCGCTCCCGGGCGGCAGCGCACTCCAAAAAAGGATCCCCAACTATACCTGACGCCGAACCCTCTCCCAGGCCAATTGCGGACGTTGTTGCGGATATCCGGCATTCGGATCAGATCCTCCCGGGGCTTGCGGGGCAACCTCGGAAGAAAGAAGAAAAGAGGAGAGAGGAACTCAGCGCGGAACTGGTACAGGCCCTTGATGCTGATGAAGGCGAGATAGGGGTTGTGGCCGGCGAGATTGGCTCGGCACGCATCAGCGAGAAAGCCAGGACTGAGCGCAAGGAGGAATCGGAAGCCGCCGTGATCGCCGGGGGCGAGACGTTGGCTACGTTTATCAAGGCCCAACGGGAGTACTTCGAACGTCGGTTTC
>JAZDIZ010000118.1:0-44501 GCA_043804515.1 Pseudomonadota bacterium
CGATCCGAAAGGCGCGCCAAATGGACATCAGCGGAAGATATATTGAATTTCGCGGTCCCCGGCAAGGTGAAGTTCCTGCCGGGCGTGGCGTTCAATCGTCTTGGGGTCGTAGCGATAGAGACGCACCTGGCTGCGGAGCAGCTGGGTATCCCGCGACAGCTGGGAGATCTCGGCGTTCAAATTCTTTCCTTCCCTCCACAGATGATAGCTTTTCAGGAGGCCGCGCTCCCCGCGCAACGAGAGAACCGCCAGAAGGAGCAGGTAAAGGAAGAAAACGGTCCGAAGCGTGATCCTCCGGCGCCACATCGAATGAGTCCATCGTCTCAGAAACACCGAATTTCGCGCAGGCACGGGTTCTATCGTACTGGACCCACAAGCGCTTGAAAAGACTGCAGTTATGTTATGATTCTGGGGCGTTTCGCTCCATGGCCCTGAACCGAAAGACCCGAACCGCGTTGGTTCTCTCCGGCGGCGGCACGCGCGGTGCCTACGAGGCCGGCGTGATCCACTACATTCGGACGATGCTCCCGGGCGAGCTTTCCCGGAGGTTCCAGTTCCACATTCAATGCGGTTCGAGCGTCGGCGCGGTTAACAGCACGTATATGGCCGCCACAATGACCGATCCGGTCCTGCAGGGGAATCTGCTTCTCGAACTCTGGAAGAACCTCCGGAACGAACACATCTACCGGCGAGGCCCCATCTCGTTCGGAAAATTCTTGTTCCGGACGGTTGCCGGTTTCGGCCTTAACATGCTCGGGGTCAAGGGAATCATGAGCCCGAACGACACCGCCCTGGGCTTCAAAGGCGTGTTCGACACGACCCCTTTCCGGTCCACCCTCCGCAGGATGTGCCCCTGGGCCAACATCACGAGAAATATCCGGGCGGGCCTCCTCGACGCCGTGACCGTTTCAGCCACGAACGTCCAAACCGGCGAGATCGAGCTCTTCGTCCAAAAGGCCTCGCACTTGCCCAAGAGCGAGCGGATCATTCTCCGCGAGGTCCGTATCTCGCCCCGCCACGTGATGGCCTCCGCTGCCTTGCCTCTCCTGTTCCCCGCCGTTCCGATCGACGGATCGTATTACAACGACGGCAGCGTGCGCCTGAACACGCCGCTGGCTCCCGCCGTTTCTTTTGGTGCCAGCCGGATCCTCATCATCGGAACCCGGTACCAGCACCACAAACAGGCTTCCGAAGAGGCCTCCACGTTGGCACGGATCTCCCGTCAGCAGCCCCCTCCCACGATCGCGGACGTGCTCGGAAAATTCTACAACGCGATCCTGTTGGACCGCGTGGAGAACGACCGGGACCAGGTGAACCGGATCAACCGGATCCTGGAGGCCTGCCAGACGCACGTGAGCCCGGGCGTTTACAAGTCGATCTGCCGCGAGGCGCGGGTCCAGCGGATCGAGACCACCTCGATCTTCCCCTCCGTGGACATCCAAGACCTCGTGGACGAGGCGGTCCGCGGAAACTATCGCAGCTTGAAAAGCCTGGGCGCATTCGAGCGCTTCGTCCTCCGGATCCTGGAGGCGGACCCGAGCCGCGGACTCGATCTTTTGAGTTATTTTCTCTTCGAGCCGATCTATCTCAATAAGCTGATCTCGCTCGGCTTCGAGGACGCCCGGGCCAAGCACGACGAACTGTGCGAGTTCGCCGAGCGATCGATCCGCGGCGCGCCCGTGGATTGAGGCACGATACAAAGATCCCGGCATCGGACAGCAGGCAGCTGTCCCTGTGATCCGGTATCGGACACCGGACTCCGGAGACCGGATTCCGGGACTCTGTTCAGGGTGCTCTTTGGGCTTGCGTGACGATTCCGATATTCGTCAGGCCCAAACCGCGGACGACATCGATGACGGAAACGACGGCTCCGTGCCTGGCATTCCGGTCGGCTCTCAACACTACGGGCATCGCGGCCCGCTTCTCCGCCGGAATCGAGTTCAGGTCGGTTTTGAGGTCTTGCAATGAAACGAGCTTCCGGTCGAACAACACCTGCCCCCGCTCGTCCACGGTGATGGAGATCATCCTGCGTTCCCCCGCGGATATGCCGGGTTTGGCTTCCGGCAGATCCACAAAAAAGATCGAATCGGACGCGAACGTCGTCGTCAGCAGGAAAAACGTGAGGATGTTCAGGAAAAGATCGATGAGGGGCGTAAGGGAAATCTCCACTTCCTTCCGCCGGCCTCTTCGCGTCGTGAATTGCATCAGCCCATCCGGGAAAGTTTGAGAACCTTGCGCGCGAAAGCCTCAAGTTCGAGCGCCATCCGGTCAATCCGGTTCAGAAAGTACCGGTGGAAGATGAATGCCGGAATCGCCACGATCATGCCCGCCGCCGTGCAGAGCAGGGCTTCGGCGATCCCCCTGGAGAGGCGGATCGGATCCCCGAGGCCCGTCGCTCCCACAACCATGAACGTCCGGATCATGCCAACCACGGTGCCCAGAAGCCCCAGAAGCGGTCCGACGGCCGCCAGCGTGGCCAGAAGATCCAGCCGCGTCTCCATCGTGCTGATCTCCCTCTTTCCGCTCGCCTCGAGGATTTCTTTGAGTTCGTCTTTGGGTTCATCCAGTTTATCGAGGCCGTCCGCAACGATCCTCGCAAGCGGCGCATCCGAAGCCCTGCAAACCGCCAAGGCGTCCGTGATCTTGCTCTCGCCGAGCAATGCGTTCAGCTGCCTTTCGATCCTGGGAGGAAAAATTCTGGATCTGCGGAGCATCCAGATCCGCTCCAAAATCACGGCGGTGCAAACGATGGACCCCGCCAGAAGCACCGGCATGACGGGCCCTCCGCGTGAAAGAAATTCCCAGGCTTGTTTAATGGATTCGAACATGGGCCGCACAATACGCAGAAGGAAGCCCCGCGGCAATCACCCGCCGCGCCGCATCGAATACGCCTCCTGAACAGGGCTACAGGCGGCCGAAGAAGTAATCGTACCTTAAGAAAACATCGTGGGACGTCATGGTTGCCTGCCCATCCTGGACATTGCCGGTGCCGACGCGGGAAGCCGTTCCGGAGAATCGGTAGTGTTGAAGCCTCAGTTGGTACCCCGCGCTCAAATGATGCCGTTCGTTCGGCGTCCACGTGGCCTCCACGTGCGGCACGAATCCGAGCGACCCCTTTGGATCGGTCCCGGTCGCATTCCCCGGTTTTTCCGATACCCAGTTCAAGAAGAGAAGATCGACGCCCGCAGCGGCCTCCAGCTCGGCAACGCCCGGAATCGAGGAGCGGACCTCCGCTCCTCCCAAAAGGCTCATCACCGTCTGATTCACGTACAAAAGCATCGGGCCGCTGTTTCCCTGCACGTCATGAAGGTTGAATCGCAGGTACTCAAATGCCATGTTCGCCCCCAGAACGACAGGATGGGTCAGCGATCCCACCCGGTACTCGAACGGGAAGCGCACGATTCCGTCGTACGAGCTCCCATCCGAGCTCTCGGAGCTGGTTGTGGTGCCCGAAGCGTTTTTGATGTCTGTGGAAAACCGATAGTACCCGTATTGAAACGAGAGGGCGGTCCCCGCGCGAAGCCTCTCTTGGAGTCCGGTCCAGAACCAGTGAGAGAGCGAGGCCTTTACGCCGATTCCGGGGAGAGTGTACGACAGCACCGTTCCTACGTTTCCGCTTCGGTTCGTAAGATCATAACTGTGAAGAAGAAACCCCGTCCCCAGCGAGGCGGACCAGTTGGAAAATAACGCATAGGAGGGGGATTCGGAGACTTCCGGCTTTGCCTCCGGCTCCAGAGCCGGCTGGGGTTCCACAGTAAGTACCGGCGCCTCCCTTTTGGGCACGGCAGGAGCCGCATACACGGGAGCGGTCGGCGTTGCACGAATCGCGGCCGGAACGGATGTTCGTTGCGCCTCAGGTGGCGCGGCGGTTCGGATCGGTGTGGGCGTCGGTTGGGCGAGTGCAAAGAATCTGTCCAATTCCGCCGAGCCGGGAGCGGGCGCCCGGGCGGACGGCGCCGCTTGGGCGGCCCTGGCCTGGCCTCGCGGCAACGATGGGGGGCGTTTTGAGAGCGCCGGAGCCGGGGTTTTCACCGGGCCGTCGATACGGCCTTTCCATTTGATGTGTCTGTCCGACACCCATCCGCTTAGTGAAAAGGCCGGATCCAGCTGGGCCTTCACTTGGAGCCATCCCGGTTTTTTGGAAAGAACGGTGACATGTTTCCCTTTGTCCAGAGTCACCAGAATTTCTGATTTCGCGTTTGGTTTCTCATGCACGGCGACCTGATCCGCCGTGACGACGCCGTCGCTTTGCGCCCAAGCGGGAGTCAGAAACGAAACAACGAAAAAGACTATGAAGATTCGGGTCTTCAAAGGAGGAACCTTATTGTACCATGGCGTCTGATTCCGTAGGTATCTTCGCCGCGGACCCCTTTGAAACGACGCCTCCTAAAAGAGCGCGGTGTATTTGAGAAAGATGTCGTGGACCCGGGTGGATACGGTTCCGTCCGTGACGTTGTTCGCGATTATTCGCGAGCCGGCGCCTTTGAACGAAAAATTTTGCCACCGAAGTTTGTAGCCGACATCCAACTGGTGCTTCTCCGCGGGCGTCCAGAAGAACGAGGCGTACGGTGTGAACCCGAGGTTTCCGGAGGGATCGGTCCCGCTTGCGCCGCTCGGCCTTTCTTTCACGAAATTCAAAAATAACAAATCGCTCCCCGCCGTCAGGCCGAGAAAGTTGTCCGGAAACATGAACGTCCCGTACGCGCCGCCCAAGACGGACTGCGTGGTCTGCCCCACGAACAGATTGATCTCGTTCCCATTGTTGTCCTTCGCGTCGTTGGCGCTGAATCTGAAATACTCGTATCCCAAATACGCCCCCACTTTGCTGGCCTGCCGCGCGGGCTTGAAGCGGTATTCAAACGGTACACGGAAAACGATGTCGTGGGTTGAATTGTCGGATGTGACGTTCAGCGTCTCGGTTCCGGTCGTCACCTGCAGTTTTGTCAGGTTGTAGAGTCCGAATTCGTACTGCACGTCCGGGCCCGTGCGCATTTTCCCGGTCGAATCTTGCCAGATCCAGTATTTCGCGCCGGCGTGGAATCCGAACCCTTGCAGATTGTACGAAAACACTTTTGCGGGCGCGGCTCCGGCCGTGTTGATCCGGTAGCCGTAAAGGCTGTATCCCACGCCCACCGTCAACGAAAGGCGGTCCGAGATGCCTCCAAAACCGCCTTCCTCCGTGAAACTCGCGGTAGGTTGGGGCTCGCGGAACACGGGAGCCGGGGTAGGTTGCGGCGTAACGACCGTCAACGGTACGGGTTGCAGGGGGGCCTGGGTCCTGGGCGGCGGTACCACGCGACGCGCGGGAGCCGCGCTCCCGGCCGCAGAAGTTCCTGGCATTGTTTTTCGTTGCTTCGCGGTCGCCGCCTTCGGCAGCGTGTACTTGAACAACCGCCTATCGCCCCACCCCGTAAACGTGAACCCCTTCGGAAGGCTTACCTTGAGCTGAACCCATCCCTCCCGCTCCGCCAGAACCGTGACCTTGCTTCCCTTCTTGAGTTTGATTAGGACTTCACTCTTTCCGTCGGGTTGCTCATAAACGGAGACCGTTTTCCCGACCACCACGCCTCTGCCTTGAGCCCACGAAGCGGACGTCCACGAACACAATAAAAGGACGGAGATGACGAACAGGGAGAGTCGAAGCATAAGTAAGACGAATTCTACCACGGCCTCCGCAATTACCTCATCCGAATGTCACGAAGTCGCCCCCGAAAGAGGCGTCGCCCTACTTTGCCGGGGCGGATGGAGGGGTCACCGCGGGCGCAACTGCCTGCGTCGCGGACGGGGTACCCGCCGACGGAATCGCCGCGGCGGGAGAACCCGTAACCGCGGGCGTGGGAATCACGGTGCCCTGCGCATTCGCCGGCTCCTTGAAGAGGCTCTTTGCCGACGTGGACGAGGAAAGATAGGCCAAACTGATACTGGTCACCATGAAGACGAACGCCGCGCCGATCGTGACTTTATTCAGGAGCGTGGCGGCTCCCCGGGCTCCGAAAACGGTCTGGCTGGCGCCTCCGAAGGTCGCACCCACGTCGGCCCCCTTGCCGTGCTGAAGAAGCACGACGATCACCAGAAACACACAAACAACCACATGCAGTACCGTTAAAAAGGTCAGCACGTTTCACTCTCCGTAGTTAACGATTTCGGCAAAAGTGCGCGCCTCAAGGCTGGCTCCGCCCACCAAGGCACCGTTGATATCGGGCTGGGCCATGAGCTCTTTGATGTTCTGGGGCGTCACGGACCCCCCGTAAATGACACGCATCTTCTCCGCAAGGTCTTTTCGAAAAATCACTGCGAGTTTCTCGTTGATGAATCGGTGCACTTCCTGCGCCATAGCCGGCGTGGCGGGAATCCCGGTCCCGATCGCCCAAACCGGCTCGTAAGCGACCACGATGTCTTCCGCATACGAGTCATTGACGCCTCGCAAGCATTCCCGCAGCTGCCGCTCGACCACGTCGAACGTCTTTTTCTGCTCCCGTTGCTCCTTGGTCTCGCCGATGCAGAGAACCGGCATCAGCTCGTTGTCCAGCGAGGCCTTTACTTTCCTGTTCACCGAAGCATCCGTCTCACCGAAGTGCTGGCGCCGTTCCGAATGCCCCACGATCACGTACTTGACGCCGGCGTCCACGAGCATCGGAGCCGAAATTTCGCCGGTGTACGGTCCGCTCTCCTCGTAAAAGACGTCCTGCGCCGCGATCTGGATCGGCGTTCCTTGGGCGGCGATTTCCGCCGGGTGCAGCGCCACAAAGGACGGCGCCACCACGACCTCCACTTCCTGTTTCCCCGAAAGAACGCTTTTGAGCTCGGTAATGAGGCGGATCGCCTCGGACACCGTCCGGTTCATCTTCCAATTACCGATGATGATGGGCCGTTTCGACATAAGGGCGCGGGAGTCTACACCGCCAGGCTTTCCAGTCCAGGCAAAGCTTTCCCTTCCAGATACTCCAGCGTGGCTCCGCCTCCCGTGGAAACATGCGTCATCTTTTGCGCCACACCCGCCTGATGAAGCGCCGCAACCGAGTCCCCTCCGCCCACGACGCGAATGGAACTCAGCCCGGCCAATACCTTGGCGACCGCCACCGTTCCCTGGTCGTAGGGGGGCGTCTCGAACAGGCCGAGCGGGCCGTTCCAGAAGATCGTCCCCGCCTTCTCCAGGTACTTTGCGAATCGCTCCACGGTTTCAGGGCCGATGTCGAGCCCCATCCATCCGTCCGGGATTTCGAGCCCCTTGTAAGCCTTGGGCGGTCCCGGCTCATCCACGCTTCTTCCGAGTTGAAAGTCGCTCGGAAGGTGAAGCCTCACATTCCGGGTTTTCGCCTCCTCGAGAATCCGCCGGGCCTGCACCAATCGGTCCTCCTCCACCAGCGATTTTCCCACCCTGTGCCCCATCGCCTTTAGGAAAGTGAATGCCATCGCACCGCCGATGTAGAGCTCGTCCACCTTGGTCAGGAACTTCTCCATGACCTTGATCTTGTCCGACACTTTCGCGCCGCCCAGGATCGCCGCGTACGGACGTTGCGGAGCCTCCAGGAGCGGCGTCAGGAACGTGAGTTCGTCCCTCACGAGGTATCCCGCCCCGCGTTCATTCATCATCCTGGGCAGGGCATCCGTGGACGCATGGCCGCGGTGAAGCGACCCGAACGCGTCCGTTACGTAAACTTCGGCGCCGTTCCGAAGTTCCGCCGCGAATTTGGAATCGTTGGCTTCCTCCTCCGCGTGGAAGCGAAGATTCTCCAGAAGCACGACGTCCCCTTCCTTGCGTTCCTTGAGAATCTTTCGCACCCCGTCGCCGACACAGTCGTCCGGAAGGACCACCTCGCGGCGCAACAGTTCCGCCAGCCGTTCCCCGGCGGGAAGGAGCGTGTATTTCGGGTCCGGCTTCCCTTTGGGGCGGCCCAAATGCGACGCCAGCATGACAATCGCGTTCTGCGCGATGAGGTACTCGATCGTAGGGAGCGCGGCCCGGATCCGCGTGTCGTCCGTGACCGTTTCCCCGTTGATGGGGACGTTGAAATCCACACGCACGAACACTCTTTTCCCCGCGACGGGGAGTTCTTCGAGGGACCTGATTTCCGCGTTTCCGTATTTGATGGCCATGTCAGCTCAATACCAAAAAGTCTATCTTGTTGAAGGGGAGGAAGATCTCTTCGAACGGAAGGTCGCTCGTTTTTTCCCGGAGGTTGCTGAGAGCCTCCACTTTGAGCCAAAGTCCGCCGCTCAACTCCTGCTTGATCACCGCCGTGACATGCACGGCGTTTTCCAGCAGCTCCCGCTCCTCGTTTTCGCGCATGTACCGGAATCGGAACAGGGGCGTCTGGAGAAAAATTTCCGCCCGTTTTCCGTTCAACGAGCCCGTCTCTTTCTTCGAATCCGTCACGCAGTACGCCGTCTAACGCGAAAGCCACTCGGCTGCAAGAATCCCGAAGAGCGCCAGGATTACATTGATCGGATAGCGGTTGCGGACGGCGATTTGAAGCACCCGACTGTACCAGGCGGGGCGTCCCACCATCTGCCGGCTGCGCTGCCCCTCCTTCCATCTGCGAAGGAGGACTCGAAGCGGTTCCTCCACCCCCACGAAGGTTTCCCACGGGTAGAGTACTTTGAGAAACTGGGCCACCTGCACGTGCTTCGGTTGCGCGTGCATTTTTTTCACCTCGCCCCAGAGATCTTCCGCGAAGGCGATGGCGTTTTCCTGCCTTCGCGCCTTTTGCGGGGAAAGGGCCCTCCGCACCATCCGTTCGACGGCTTCCGGGACGTCCGAACGGAAATTCTTGAGCGGCGGAACATCGCAGGCGCGCACGGCCTTCAGCGTCTCCGTGTCCTGCTCCCTAAGAAACAGGCGCCGCGCGGACAGCATCTCGTACAGCACGATCCCCACGGCGAAAATATCGGACCGGAAATCGACCGATTCCCCCCTCGACTGTTCAGGCGACATGTAACTGAATTTGCCGCGGATGATGCCGGGGTTGGTCTGGATCACCTTGTGCTCCGCTTCGGCGATGCCGAAATCGGTGATCTTGGCCATTCCGGTCCTCGTCAGGAGGATGTTGGGAGGGCTCACGTCCCGGTGAACGATGCCCAACGGCCGATCGAACCGGTCCCTCCTCTCGTGGGCGTAATAGAGCCCTTTGAGAACGTCGATGGCGATGATGAGGGCGATATCCGCCGGGAACGGGATGTTGAGTTCCTGTTGGCGGTGGATGACGCTGGAGAGCGGCTTGCCGTCGATCCACTCCATGGAAAAGTAGTACGTGTCCTCGACCTTTCCGAAGTCGTACACCTGGACGATGTTCGGATGGCGGAGGAATGAGACGATCTTGGCCTCGTCCAGAAACATTTGGATGAATTTGGGTTCCTCCGCGAGCGTCGGATGGATGACCTTAATGGCAACGGGTTCGCTGAAGGAGGTATGGGCTCGATAGATCTCGGCCATGCCTCCGATCGCGATCTTCTCGTCTATGAGGTATTTCCCTAGGCGCTGACCGGAAAGATCCGACAAAGCCCCGTAATCTTACCCGATGACGTCGGAAATCGCTTGTTCGTCGAGTTCTTTGGAGAAATATACTTTTTCGCCCGCGATCTCGCGGAGTGCCGTGACGATAAACTTGTTCTTGGAGCGTATCAGGGGGCTGGATCCCTTGAGGAGTTGCCGCGCCCGCTGTGTCGCCAGGTGGACAAGGGCGAACCGGTTCGGGATCTCGTTCAAACAGTCTTCGATCGTAATGCGCGCCATAGTGAGGGGCCGGGGAATACCGGGAAAGGCCCTGTCCTGTCAAGTGGTTCGGCCGGTTAGCCCTGAATTACCCGGGAGAAGTCACACGAACGGTTTGAGGAGGTTGGCGTGCCGGGAGAGTTTGTGGCGCTCGGCCTCGATGATCGCCGACAGATCCCGAACGGCCCGTGAAAGGCGGTCGTTTACGATTACGTAATCGTACCACGTGACGGCCCTCACCTCTTTCTTGGCGACTCCCAGTCTCCGGATCCCTTCCTGAGTCACCTTCCCCGATCTTCCGAAAATCCTCTTTTTTAGATCCGCCAGACTCGGAGGGAGGATCAGGATAAACACCGCGTTCACGAATTTCTTTCGGATCGCGCGCCCCCCCCGCCCTTCGATCACCAGGACGACGTCGCCTTTCCGGGTCCGTTGCCGCACCGTCGCGACGGACGTGCCGTAGTAATGCCCGTACACCGTCGTCCATTCCAGGAAGGCGGAGCGTCGGATCATGGATCGGAAAGTCCGCCCGCTTACGAAGTGGTAGTCCCGCCCGTTCTTTTCTCCTCGGCGGGGCAGGCGAGTCGTGTGAGAGATGGTTTTCGAGATCCCGCGTGCGCTTTTGAGATAATCCGTCACCACCGTGGTTTTCCCCGCCCCCGACGGCGCCGACACCACAAAGAGAATCCCTTTATTCGAGGTTCTGGGCTTGTTCACGGATCTTTTCCGCCTCCGCTTTCATCAATACTACCGTTTCCGTCACGCCGATGTCCGTGGCTTTGGAGCCGATCGTGTTCACCTCGCGGTGTATTTCCTGGAGAAGAAAATCGATCTGCCTTCCCGATGCCTTCCGGCTCCCGACCAAATCCATCAGCGTTCTAAGATGCTCCCGCAAGCGAACGAGCTCTTCCGTCACGTCCGCTTTATCCGCCAGAAGCGCGAGTTCAACCTCCAGGCGGGAGGAATCCACGGGCTTGCCGTTCAGAAGCTGTGAGACCCTTTCCCGAAGTTTCGCAAGCCGGATTCCCGCTGTTTGAGCCGCCTTTTGCGCGACATCTTCGACCGCCTCCTGCATGATCCGGACGCGGCGCCGGACATCCTTTCCGAGCGCTTCCCCCTCTTTGATCCTGAATGTTTTGAGCCGGGCCAGCGCTTGATCCGCCGCTTTCAGGAGAATCTTTCGCGCCTCTTCCTCCTTGAACGCACCTTCCGATTGAGAGTTGTTGTTGAGCGCCGTCTCCAAGCGCACGGGCTGGGGAATCCCGAGTTTTTTCCTGATCCGATCCAGCCTTTTCCATCGTTTTACTACTTGGGCCTCGTCGATCTCCGATGCCCCCGCCCCTTTCGGCTCGACTTTGAGCACCACATCGAACTTCCCGCGATCGAATTCCCCCCGGATCCGCGCCGCCAGAATATGTTCCAGCTCCAGGAAATCTTTCGGGGCCTGGAATCGGACCTCGCAAAAACGGTTGTTGACCGATCGCACTTCGACCACGAACCGGAGACGCCCCGCCTGGACCATTCCCCTGCCGAACCCTGTCATGCTCGCAGGCATAGCTTTTTCTTAGTTCCTCCGCTTCAAGAGCACAACTACAAACGCGATGGCCGCGTCGTCCTTGTGCGAAAGGGAAAGAAAGACCTCGTGTGTCCGGAAGAAGCGGCGAACCGGCGGACGGGACGATCGGGCTTTCAAAAAGGGCCGCCCGGCGGGCGTGTGAGCCACCTCGGCGTCCGAGATCAGAATGCGCGCGTGCGGATTTGCAGCTTTGATCAGCGCTTCCTTGGCGCAGAATCGGGCCGCAAAACGGGGTGCTGGATCCTTGAACCGGCGACAATAAGCGATTTCAGACGGGGAAAAAACGCGGCGAAAGAAGGTGGCGTCCCGGCGGGCCTTTTTTTTTCGGAACGGCGCGACCTTCTCCAGATCCACGCCTGTCCCGACCCAGGCGGAAGCTTTAAGCCGGCGTTGAATCAAGCGATTGGGCTTCATCGATAAGCATTACGGGGATGTCGCCCTCCACCCGATAGCGGAGGCGGCATTTGGGACAATCGAGCGCGCTGGACTCCCGTTCGTATGTAAGATCCCCCTTGCACTTGGGGCATACCAGGATGTCCAGCAACTCCTTGGAAAGCATGACCGGAATGTAGCCCAGTTTTCGCCTTCCCGGAAGAAGACGCCGCCGGCTTTGAAGAAAGACAAGCCTTCTGACTGCGGGTAACATCCGGGCCGTCATGCGCTTCCAAGTCCGGATCGGCCGGAACGTGTCCGTTTCGGAGAACTGTTCGATCGGAAATTGCTCGATCGGCGACCGCGCATCCGTCGGCAGGGCTTGTGTCATCGAAGACGACGCTTTCGTGGGTCCAAGCGTTCGGATCGGCGCTGGCTGTATTATCGGAAAAGGGGCCCGGATCGGCTCCGGGGCCCGTCTGGGTATGGGCGTTATCGTGGCCGAAGGGGGACGAATCAAGCCCCACGCGGCGGTGCCGTCCGGTAAGGTCATCCAGGCCAAATCGTCGTCCTAAATCGGAGGCCTGTTGCCTCTTTCGGGAAGATGGTTAGGCTATCGAAGGGATTGAGGTTTTTGTAGATTCAATGCGTTAATGTAGCATGTCAATCGTGTCTCGGAAGTCGGTGCCTCTCTCGCGCCCGGACCACCCGGACGATCCGGCTGCGCTTCTTAACACTCTTCGGGAAATCGTCCTCTCCGGCCGTTGGACGGAAGGGGAATACGCCAAGTCGTTCGAGCAGCACGTAGCCGAAGACTGCGGATCCATATACGCCGTGGCGGCGAATTCGGGCACCTCCGCCCTGGAGATGATCTGCGAAGCCGCCGAATTCGGCGAGGACGACGAGATCATCTGCCCTTCGTACACGTTCATCGCCACCGTCAACGCCGTTCTAGGCACGGGCGCGAAGCCGGTGTTCGCCGACATCGATCCGCTCACTTTCAATCTCGACCTGAACGACGTGGAACGGAAGCTCTCCCCTAAGACAAAGGGCGTGGTTCTCGTGCACCAGTTCGGAATTCCCTCGGACGGCCGGATGTTCCAGGAATTCTGCAAGGCGCACCACCTGGTGCTGATCGAGGACGCCGCGTGCGGTCTTGGTTCCAAAGTGCGGGGAAAATGCGTCGGGACGTTCGGTCTGGCCGGACTTTTGAGCTTCCACCCCAGGAAGGTGCTCTCCACGGGTGAGGGCGGGATGATCCTCACGGACGACGAGGCCCTGGCAACGCGGGCCCGGTCGATCGGCAACCACGGGCGGAGCGAAGGCGCCGGTCGGACCCCGGTACGGGTCGGCCACAATTATCGGATGAGCGAATTCCAGGCGGCTCTAGGCCTTTGGGCGCTGGATCACGTGGCCGAGGCCGTGGCCCGTCGAGTGGCGGCCGCGCATCGCTACGAACAGGCGTTGCGCGACGTGAAGCAAACCACACTAATTCACGAGCCCTCCGGCACCGAGTGGAACCGCCAGAGTTATCCGGTCCGCGTTCCGGGGGAAGTTCGGAATCTGATCATGGAAGCTTTGCAAAAGGACGGCATCGAAACCAGCCCCGGGCCCCTTCCCGCCAATCTCCACCCGTTCATCGAGCACATGCTCCACCCCCCCCGGTTGCCGGAGACCGAACGGGCGCACGCCGAAACGATTTTGCTTCCGATGTACGCGGCGATCACGGCTGAAGATCAGGAGCGCGTCGCCGCGTCCCTCAAACTCGCCTTTCGCCGGATTGTCGGCTAATCATCGGGGGCCATGCGGATCCTAATCACGGGCGGCGCGGGTTTTATCGGGTCGCACCTCGCCGAACATCTTCTCACTGAAAGCCACACGGTGGTCGCCGTGGACGATCTGTCGACGGGCAGCGTTCGGAATCTTCTCCGCCTCCAGAAGAATCGGGACTTTCGGCTGGTGGCCGAAACCATCCTGGACCACGACACGATGGACGACCTTGTGGAACAGTGCGACCTCGTTTATCACCTCGCCGCCGCCGTGGGCGTGAAACTCATCGTGAACGAGCCGGTCCGGACGATCCAGACCAACATTCGCGGGACCGAGATCATGCTCGAGCTGGCCAACAAATGGCGCAAGCCGATTCTCCTCACTTCCACGTCCGAAGTGTACGGAAAGAACACCAAAAGCCCTTTTTCCGAAGACGACGACATGGTGTTGGGCTCCACGCGCCAATCCCGGTGGAGCTACGCGTGCTCCAAGGCCATCGACGAGTTCCTGGCCATCGCCTATCACCGCAAAACGGGTCTTCCCGTGATTACCGTTCGTCTATTCAACACTGTCGGGCCCCGCCAGACTTCGCGTTACGGGATGGTTCTCCCCACGTTCGTCCGCCAGGCGCTCCGAAACGAGGCGATCACGGTATACGGTGACGGGGAACAATCCCGGACCTTTACGTACGTCACTGACGTGGTTCGAGTGCTCGGCCAGCTCCCGCTCAAAGAAGAAGCTTTCGGCGAGGTCTTTAACGTCGGAGGAAACCAGGAGATCTCGATCCGCGGCTTGGCGGATCTCGTGAAAGTACGCACAAAGTCCACCTCACAGATTGTCTTCGTCCCATACGACCAAGCGTACGCGCCCGGATTCGAGGATATGCCCCGCCGCGTTCCCGACATATCCAAGATCCGACGCATCATCGGCTACGAGCCTCGGATCGGCCTCGAGGAGATCGTCGACCGGGTGATCGAGTACTTCCGGAACGACCCCGACCTCGTCTAAACGCAGCAAAGCGTTTCAGCCGATTATTTGCCAGTTAACCTGGGTTCCATTAAAAACGACGGCTATGCCGCAACCCGTGAGAAGTATGATTACAGGTGTCTCGATGTTCTACCCGGACCGTGTCGTCACGAACAAGGATCTGGAGAAGCTGGTCGACACGTCGGATGAATGGATTCAGACCCGTACTGGAATCAAAGAAAGGCATTGGGTCGAGAAGGGACAGGCCGCCAGCGATCTGGGCACCGAAGCCGTCAAGCTCCTCCTCAAACAGACGGGGACGAAGCCGGAAGAGATCGACCTTACGATCGTCGCGACGGTCACTCCCGACATGCTCTTTCCCTCCACCGCGATCCTGATTCAGCACAAGGTCGGGATGAAGAACACCTGGGGGTTCGATCTTGTCGCGGCGTGTTCCAGCTTCATCTATGCGCTCACCGTAGCCGACCAATTCATCCGGTCCGGAAAACACAAGAAGGTGATCGTCTGCGGCGTGGACATCATGAGTTCAATCATCGACCTTTCGGACCGGAACACGTGCGTGCTGTTCGGTGACGGCGCCGGGGCCGTCCTGCTGGAACCTACGCCCGAGGCCACGGAATTGGGCATCCTGGACACCGTCGCCCATGTGGACGGCTCGGGTGCTCCTTACCTCTATATGCCCGGCGGCGGGAGCCTGAATCCGCCGACGGCGGAAACCATCGCCAAGAAGATGCACGTCATCCACCAGGACGGGAAGACGGTGTTCAAGTGGGCCGTCGCCGAAATGGCCCGCGTTTCGGAGGAGATCCTGACAAAAAACGGTTTTACGGCTAAAGATGTCGATATATTCGTGGCCCATCAGGCGAACCTTCGGATCATCGAATCCACGCAGAAACGCCTGGGCCTTCCCGACGAAAAAGTCGTCGTGACGATCGACAAGTACGCCAATTGCACGTCCGCCACGATGCCCACATGCCTCGCCGTCGCCGCGAACGACGGCCGTTTGAAAAAGGGGCATTTGGTGGTTCTGGCGGCGTTCGGCGCCGGGTTTACCTGGGGTTCCTCGCTGATCCGCTGGGCGTACTGACGACGCGCCTCAATTCGCCGTATAGAAGTGCCCTTCCGCAGCCGGGGCGCTGGCCCAAATCGTCGACGGAGTCGGATTCGGCGCGTAGCCATCCATAAAAATTCCGGTTTTCCGCCACACGAGATGCAAATACCGGCCGGAGAACGTGAAATTCGGATCGATGACGAGAAGCGTGGCCCGATCCAAGCTCGCACGGACAAGAACGGAATGGACGAGTCCGCCGGATGTGTGGATTCCGACTTGAATCGTGCCGTGCTCTTCCGTCTGTTCGCGAAGCTGATCGAAGGCGTCGACCTTCGAAATCTTCGGCTTCATTCCAAAAAACTCCTGGGCACGCCGCCGAAAGCCCTGCATCCCGTATTGCAGACCCTCGATGAGCGATTGCGTCCGCCCATCCAGAAGGACCCGTTGTGTCGCGGCGGTGGCCGCTTGCCCCAAAGGTCCCCAACCCGGCTTTCCTTGAAAATGAAAGTACGTGTTCTCCAACAACGTGAGGTACTCGGGATGCAGCGCCGTTAACTCCCGAAGGTTGGAAAATCCAGGAATCACGAACCGTTTGGAGCGCCGGTCAAACTTGAAACCCTTCGCTTTGAGGGAATGTCCCGTGGCATCCATCAGAACGTCGTAGTCGAACAATGCTCTTATTCTCTCGTTGGAAGGCCGGCGGCCGCGTTTGAAAAAAAGAAAATTGCGCGCCATGTGCAGGGCATAATTGGTCATTCCCCAACAAACCCCCGCGGGTTGTTCCAAAGCACCGCCGTTCGGATAGAAGGGAAAATCCTCCATTGTGACTTCCAAATAGCCGGGGGGTCTCGGATTAGGGGGCGCGGCGGGGGCGGGGCAGAAATCGCCGACACATCCTCCGCTTCGATCTTCCGTCAGAATCAACTGAATCCAATTCATCCCTTCGCACTGAGCCTCGCGCTTCAGAACGGACCAATAGAAATCCGTTTCGACCTGCGTCAGAACGTCAACCATGAGGGAAACAATTCTTTGGGTTTGCGTGTCGGAAAAATAGCACTGGATAGAGCGGGGTCGGCCCAGGACAAAACCGAAAATGGCCCTGGCTTGAGACAAGACACGAAGCGTTCTCAGCGGAGTTTTCGAACTGCGGAACCCTTTCAGCTTGGCGAGAGTTAGGTCGATCAGATAGCTTCGTTCCTCCGCTACATCGAGTTCGCCTCTTTTCTCTAAGTCCCCCAATTCGAATTGCATTCGGTCCACCGGAAACGAATTTTCGGCGTCGAGCCAAAATTTAATGCGGGCTTCAAGTTTTCCCGGGGCGGCGGGCGCGTTTGCAGGCAGAAAGATAAGGCTGCTCCAAAGGCTCAACAGGGCGCCGATGAATCGCGTTCGAAACGATGCGGACATACGTTAGATAGGGAGAAAGCAATCGGAATGCCAAACCTGCTTGATCCAACCGCCTGTTTTTACTCGACTTTTTTCGAAGGCTTCCTCAAGTTCCCCGGAAGAAATCTACTGCTGGGTATGCAATGGGTCAATCCGCTTATCGTCCGGTTCTAATCCAATCCTTGAATTGATCGGTCGTGAACCAGTCGTGCGTGAGGTCGCACAAGAGTGCCAGCCCCTGAAATAAACCAAAGGTTCTGTATCGGCGGGCGATCGTGGTGTCCTTCGGAACTTTTTTCATGCCCCAGAGTTCCTTGAGCTTCGTTCTCGCCCAACTATCCAGTCCCAGGTGATCGAAGCGTCCCAAAAACTTCAATAGGTTGTCAGCCACGTACGGCCCCGCTCCGGGAAGGGCCAGAATTTCCTTCCGGATTTCTTCCGTGGGACGCCGCGGGTCAAGCCACTCGGAAGGGACGACGCGCCCGCTCGCGAAGAGCCGTGCCACGCAAACCAGATTCGGAGAGCGGTAACCTGCCCTGATCACCTCCCTATAAAACCTCTCCCCCTTCCCCGCCATCGTCCGCGCCGTCGGAAAAAGAGAGAACCCTTCCATTGTTTTCTCGCCCAGTTTTTCCGCAAGCCGGTCGGCCATCACGCGCGTGAGAGACCAGGCACAGTTGGTCGTGAGGATCAGCTTGATCAGATCCTCGAAGACTGATTGGGAGCGGAGAAGCCGGCCCATCCGCAGGTCCAAAGCCCACGGCCTTTCCTCCCGCCCGAGAAGCTCGTAGAAACTTCCGAGGTCGTCGTCGAGGCGGAACATCCATCTGAGATCGGCCAGCGCCCGGGACAGGAGGCGCTCTTCCGACTCGACTCTGAGTCCGCCCGGTGCCGGCCGGAGCGTTACGCGGACGGGCCGGGCCCCGGAGCGCAGCACGAGATCCATCACGCCGCTTGTCGTGCGGACATAGAACGGCGGAAGATCGCTCCAGCCGTGGCTGAACACTACGGACTTAAATGCGTACGGGCCTTGAGCTTTGAGGATTCGCGTAAACACGCCGTCCTAAAGTCTTCGCGCGGTGGTGCGGATCAAATCCCAGGCCCGGCGGACGTCTTCCTCCGTCGTCCTCTCCTGTGAGGCGTTCAGACGCAGCGTGAACCGGCCGTTCAGCTTCGTATGCGAGAGGTAAATTTTCCCCGTCCGGTTCAGGTCGCCCAGAAGTTTCTCATTGAGCATGTTCCTGCGCATTTCGTCGGTCCCCTTGGGGGCGTACCGGAAACACACGAGCGAAAACGGACTCGGCGCGAGAATCTCAAAGTCGCCTTGATCCTCCACCCATTTCCGGAAGAGTCCCCCGAGGCGGATCGCCTCCCGGATTCTGGCCCGGATCCCTTCCTGCCCCATCGAGCGCAGAACGAACCAGAGCTTGAGCGCCCGGAATCTGCGCCCTAGCTGCAGGCCCCAATCCCTGAAGTTGACCACTTCGGGGTCGTATTGCGTCTTGAGATATTCCGGCGTGATCCCGCACGTCTTCACCAGGAGATCCGGATCCTTTACGAAAAACGCGGTGCAGTCGAAGTTCGTATAGAGCCATTTGTGCGGGTTGAAAAGAAAGGCGTCCGCAAATTCGACGCCGTTCAGGATGTGACGCAATTCCGGGAGGAGCGCGGCCGATCCCGCGAACGCGGCATCCACGTGCAGGAATATGTTCTCATCCCGGCAGAATTTTCCGATTTCCGGGAGCGGATCCACGGCCGTCGAACCGGTGGTCCCCACCGTCGCGATGACGCACGCCGGGATCAGGCCCTTCTTCCGATCCGCCGATACCGCCTCCACCAGGGCATCTTGGCGAAGGGCGAATTGTGAATCGACCGGGATCTTCACCAGGTTCTTCCGGCCGATCCCCGAGAGAAGGACGCCTTTGTCGATCGAGGAATGAGCCTCCTCGGACGCATAGACTCGAAGCCGGTCGGCTCCTTCCGCCCCCACTCCTTCCTCCTTGAAACGGAAGTTCGTCGCCCGCTCCCGGGCCATCAAGATCGCCACCAGCGTGGCCGTCGAAGCGGTGTCCTGAATGACGCCTGCAAACTTCTCCGGAAGCTCGAGCATGGACCGGAGCCACTCCATCACGACCTGTTCGAGTTCCGTCGCGGCGGGGGAGGTCTGCCAGCTCATGCACTGCGCCCCGATTGCCGCCGTCAGGGCCTCGGCCAGAATCGACGGCTCCGAATTGTTGGCCGTAAAGTACGCGAAGAACCGGGGATGATTCCAATGAGTCATTCCCGGCGCGATCACCCGGTCAAAATCGTTCAGGATCTCCTCAAACGGCTCCCCTCGCGCCGGCGCCGTCTTGGGCAGTTTCGCCCGGATCTGCCCCGGCGTGACATCCGGCAGCACCCTCCGCTCCCGGATGGTCTCGCGATACCGGACGATCCAGTCGGCAACCCGGTCCAACTGGCGTCGGAATTCACTCATCGCGGGGATGCTAGCAGGATGTGGAAATTGGGGACACGTACCAATTCCTGAAGATTACCTTCTTGAAATACGCCAGACACTCGGTGAAGTCGGGTCGGGTTCCCGAACCAGGCCGAGACTTTTTGAAATAGGTACGTGTCCCCAATTAACCCGCACCTGGCACATTTTGCGTACGGCACTACGAAACAAATGTTACAATATGGATGAGTCGGCTTCAGTCTGTGTGACAGAACCACATAATATCTAATTATTTCAAAATGTTAGCACGTGCGTCATGGTGAACTCAAGTTGGCATAGAGCCTGCTTCTGATCACACTGGGTAGGCGCTCGGTGTCCCAGGACAAGAAACTTGAGAAGGAAAAGACGGTCGCCGACAGGGACTTGCGCACGGAGCCCGAACGCAGTGTCTCCAGCGAAAAACACGCCCGAAATGTGACGTATTTTCGCTGTCTCGGATGCGGTTTCGAATTCTCGCTTCCGGACACCGCCTACGAGGATGAGCCGTATACCTCCAACTGCCTGGAATGCGACCGGGCCATCTCGATCCAGACCGTTCAGTCCCAGAGCAGCATGGACGTCATCGAATTGTTCGGGTGCGAATACGGCCGGCGGGGCCTGGATGTGACGGGTTCGCTGGAGTCGGCGCAACCAGCTTCCTCCGAACAGATTTTGAGCTGGATCAAGGACCAAGCCGGGGAGGCACAAGCCGAGATCCGGCCCGACCCCTTCAGCAGCCAAGCCACTTTCATCGACGGGCTGGTCTCCAAGTGGCTGGTCACGAAAAAGAAGGGCAAGACTTACGAATTCGAATATTTCGCCGCCCTGAGGAACGCGATCGAAGACGGCCGGGTCTCTCCTGACGATAAAATCACGGCTCCGGACGGCGTGAAGTACAAGGTCTCCGAGTATCCCGGAACCGCCGACCTCTTCGGAAACCGGGAATCCAATCGTACCGGAGGCGTTGCGGGGCCTGCGAGTAGGCGCACAGGCACGCGGTGGGAGAAGGTCGTCAACAACGTTTACCGCATCGTCCTGGTCGGTCTCGTATTCGCTTCCCTCGCCTCGACCGTTTATTGGGGCCCGAAATACTATGCGAAGTGGCGGCAGTTTCAGGGCGAACAGCTGGTCAAGCGCCTGACGTCAAATACTTCGGTGGCGCCCGGCGAGACGTTCGAAACGGTTTGGCGGGACGCCAAGAGGCTGCTCAAAACAGGTGACCCGGAGCTCATCTCTGACGCGTCCCGTCAGCTTGAAAAGGCTTTGTTGCTCCGGCCGCGCGCGATCGACGTGGTTTCGGCCCTGGCCGAAAGCCTGACCGAACTGGGCGCGCTCACAGCGGACCGACTTGACCTGGCCAATGCGAAAAAGCTTGTGGACTACGCCAAGAATTTGGATCCCCAAGCCGGTGCGACCGTACGCGCCGAAGCCCACCTCCTTTGGAAAACGGGACGCGCGCGGGAGGGCATCGCGCGAATGGAGAGCGAGCCTGAGGATTTTCTCAGGGATCCCGCGAACGTATACCTGCTGGCCCGGATGGAGATGGACGCCCAGAACTATAACCGGGCCGCGCTTCACCTCAACCAAGCGCTCCGGGCTTCACCTTCCAGCGTGATGTACCTCACTTCCTTTTCGGAACTGAACGAGCGGCAAGGAAAATTCGACCAAGCCGCCTTGTACTTGGAAAAAGCCCAGGCTGTTTCGCGCGATCCCTCGGCATTCACGGAGCGGCTGGCTGATCTTTTTATGAAGGCGAAGGAAGTCGATTCCGCGGCCCAGGTATACCGCCGCGCGATTCGGAGGGGCGAAACCACGGAGAAGAATTACCTTGGGCTTGTGCGTGTCTTGGCGTCGGCCGGCAGAAATCAGGAGACCATTACGGCCAGTCTCCAGTATCTCACTACCTTCCCCGCCGGTGCGCACTCCCAAGAGATCCAAGAGGTTTACAGGAAGTCGCTGGCCGCTATCGACCCGACCGTGAGTTCCGGAACCGAGGCTGCGGGCGGCCCCCCGGCTCGTCGCCGTTCGCCTCTGTCGCGGCGTTGAATCTAGACTAAATCCAAGGTCTCTCTCGATTCCAGATAGCTCCGGTACGCTTCAATCGTATCTTGGGTTCTTTCGTCGATCTTTGCCCGGAGGCGCTGGAGGACCTCGCGGCTTCCACGCAACACTTGGGCGGCCTCCTTCCGCTTCAGTTCGAAGAGCGCGCAGTCACTGGCGGCCCGTACCGTCGCCATCCGGGGTTTCCCGGTGAGCATGGCTACTTCGCCGAAATAATCCCCGGGTCCCAGCTCTCCGACCACGATCCTTTCTCCCGTGGCCGGCGTCATGAGAACCGATACGGAACCCGTCTTGATGAAGTACATTTCCTCTCCCTCGGATCCCTGCACGATGATGGTTTCACCTGCTCCTGCGTCTCTTGGCCGGAGAACCGCTATCAGATTTGAGCGTTCTGTGGGGGTAAGAACCCGAAACACGGGCGACTTGGCGAGGATGTTGTTCAAGATCCGCTGGCGGAGGTATTCGTGAAGGATGGACCGGATCCGAGGATGCCGCCCTGCAATAGCTTCCAGGTCCGCTGATGTGATCTCCAAGAGCTCTGCGTCGGTTCTCGCTTCGACCGATGCATTCCTGCGCTCGTTGGTAAGAAGCCCAAACTCGCCAAAAAAGTCTCCACCCCGAAGTCTCGCCAGAAAGACACGGGCGCCGTCGGCATCGCGGGTGAAAACTTCCAGTTCCCCGTCGGCCACAATGAACATGGACCGCCCGGGATCTCCTTCGCCGCACACAAGCGTCCCCGGTGGACACCAGCGGATCGTGAGGCGGTCGAGGAAGGCATGAAACTCTTCCACGGTCATATCCGAGAAAAGCGGAACATTTTTGAGCCCGGTCCGGGGCGTCCCCAGGGTTCGTGCGTGGTCCGCTTTCCAATCACCCGATTCACCCACTTCGATCTTCTCCGCAAGGTCGTGCTCTTCGAATTCAACCAGGTTCCCCATCATCCACGACTGCGCCGGTTCCACGGAACCCTCCGGCTCGGTCTCTGAAATCGAAGGTGACACGCTTTCGATCGTTGTCTCGAGGATTTCCGAAGTTGTGGGGCTTCTGAACTCCGGGTCGGTCCTGGAGGCTGTTTCCGTTCGCGCCGCCATCATTTGCGCCAGCTTCCTCTGGATCGAGATGTCCCCCGGATCCATCTCCAGGATCATTTTGTTCAGGGCGATGGCTTTGGCCCAGAAGCCTTGGCCCGCATAAAGAACCGCCACTTTTTTGAGCGCTTCCACCGCTTCCGCTTTTTCTCCGAACCGTCGGTGAAGATCGCCGATCCGCTTGAGAACGGACGGGTCGTTCGAAAGCTCCTGTCCGAGCTTTAGGTAAAGGGTCAATGCTTTGGCCCACTTTTGGGTCGCGAAGGCTTGTTCCGCTTTCTCCTTGAGGTCGCGGATGTGTGGAGCGAGTTTCGGCGCCGGCATGCACCGCTGAGTCTATGAAGTCACGGCTCCCTTGTCCATTCCGAGGCCTCCCACGGCGTTTTATTCGGATCTGTTAAGGCTGCGAATGAATCCGATCAAAACGCAAAGCTCGCCGTAAGCGGTGAGCCTCTCCCTTTCTCGGGCTTCCTTTGTTGGGAGACGAAACAGCGCGTGTCCCAATACAAGAGGGACGCCGCCCGCAATGAGCAGTCTCGGCTCGCCCCTCCGACGGTCATCGAAATGGTCCATGATTTCCCCCCCTCAAATTCTAAGGATTAATCCTTAAACGTGACCGTGGAGCCCAACAGCCGCCACAATCAACCCCTTCATATCAATTAACGCGATGATGTCAAATATTGCCGCGCGAGCGTCATAACGCGCCGCTCCCTATCTATACGGAAGATCAGCCCGCCGTCTCCGGGCGCTCGGATGTAAAGGCGCTAACGCCAAGGTCTCCGGCCGACGGGCTGGGGGTCCCCGCGGCGAGGACCAACGGACCGCAGCCCGTGGGGGTGCACAGCCCGGCGGCCCTTAATCAACTGCCGCAGCGGCGCTAATCCACCTGCTTTCGGAGGAACGTCGGGATGTCGTACTCGTCCTCGTCGAACGTCTCCAACCCCAGTTCCTTCGCGCGCTTTCGGAACTCCAGCGTGTCGATGTCGCGCTTCTTGAGAAGCGACGGCACGAAGGGCTCCAGTTCCTCGTCGTGCACCGCCGGGACCCTGATCACCGGCTTGGGCGCCGTGACCACCGTCTTCTGGTGGACCATCGGCTGTGCAAACTCGTGCTGCTGCTTGCCGAAGCCCGTCGCGATCACCGTAATGCGGAGATTGTCTCCCATCTTCTCGTCGATCACGGCGCCGAAGATGATGTTGGCCTCCTCGTGCGCGGCCTCCTGGATCATCACGGCGCATTCGTTCACTTCGTGCAGCGTCATGTTCGAGCTGCCGGTGATATTGAACAGGATGCCCGTTGCGCCGCTGATGTCGATGTCCTCCAAGAGAGGTGACGAGATCGCCCGCTGTGCCGCCTCGATCGCTCTCCGCTCTCCCGACGCCTGCCCCGCGCCCATCATGGCCATTCCCTGGCCGTTCATGATCGTCTTGACGTCCGCGAAGTCCAGGTTGATGAGCCCCGGTGTCGTGATCAGATCGCTGATCCCCTGCACGGCATGGAGCAGCACCTCGTCCGCCTTCTTGAACGCGTCCAGGATCGACGTGGCTTCGCCCGCCAGGTTGATGAGCCTCTGGTTGGGGATGATGATGAGCGTATCCACGTTGGCCTTGAGCTCTTCGATCCCCATCTCGGCGTACTGCCGTCGCTTCTTTCCTTCGAACACGAACGGCTTCGTCACGACGCCGATCGTCAGGGCTCCGCACTCTCTCGCCACTTGCGCGACGACCGGCGTGGCTCCCGTTCCGGTCCCGCCTCCCATCCCGGCGGTGACGAAAACCATGTCGGCCCCGTTCACGGCGGCCGCGATCTGCTCCCGGTCTTCCAACGCCGCTTCGCGCCCGATTTCCGGGTTCGCCCCGGCCCCGAGCCCCTTTGTGAGCGTCGCCCCCATCTGGATTTTCGAATCCGCCCGGGATGAGGACAACGCCTGAAGGTCGGTGTTCATGGCGATGAAATCCACGCCTGAGAGGCCGGACGTGATCATCGTGTTGATGGCGTTTCCGCCTCCCCCTCCGACTCCGACGACTTTGATCTTTGCTACGTTCTCGTTTTCTACGAACTCAAACATGTTTTTCTCCTCCATTGATCTTGAAGCCATAACTTTGTGTCCCCCGTCCCTGGTTTAAAAAAACTCCCCGAACCATTGCCGCATCCGGTTCGCCACCCTCGCGTAGACGGTGTTCTCGTCCGTCTTCGCCCGAACCGGCCGAGCCGCCTCCTTTGCTCCGAACACCACGAGCCCGACGGCCGTGGAGTAGATCGGGCTTGAAACCACATCCACCAACCCCCCGATTCCGTGCGGGATCCCCCGCCGTACGGGAAGGTCGAAGACGCGTTCGGCCAGCTCCACCGCTCCTTCCAGGAGCGACGAACCGCCGGTCAGAACGATTCCTGAAGCCAGGACATCCAGGTAACCGGCTTTCTCGATTTCCCGTTTCGCCAGCATGAGGATCTCCTCCATGCGCGGCTCGATAATCTCGGCCAGAAGCTGCCTCGAGATCATTCTGGGCTTGCGCCCACCCACGCTGGGAACCTCGATCATGTCCTCGCGGCTCACGAGGCTCGCCATCCCGCACCCGTACCGGTGCTTGATCTGCTCCGCCTCGTTGGTGGGCGTCCGGATCCCCACGGCGATGTCGTTCGTGAGATGGTTCCCCCCCAGCGCCAGGACCGCGGTGTGTTTGATCGAACCTTGCGAGAAGATGATGATGTCGGTGGTTCCCCCGCCGATGTCGATCATCGCCACTCCGAGCTCCCGCTCGTCCGCCGTCAGGACCGCCTGGCTGGAAGCCAGCTGCTCCAGGACGATGTCCGATACGTGCAAGCCGCAGCGGTGTGCGCACTTCACGATGTTCTGGGCGGAAGTGACCGACCCGGTCACGATATGGACTTTAGCCTCCAACCGCACGCCCGACATCCCGACCGGATCCCGGATCCCGTCCTGATCGTCCACCACGAATTCCTGCGGGATCACATGCAGCGTCTCGCGGTCCGTGGGAATCGCAACGGCCCGGGCCGCTTCGACCACCCGATCCACGTCCTGGGGGCGCACCTCCTTGTCTTTGATCGCCACGATCCCGTGGCTGTTGAAGCCCCGGATGTGGCCGCCCGCGATCCCCGCGTACACCGAGTGGATCTCGCATCCCGCCATCAGCTCGGCTTCCTCCACGGCCTTCTGGATCGAATGCACCGTCGAGTCGATGTTGATGACGACGCCTTTCCTCAGGCCGCGCGACGGGTACGTGCCGATGCCGACGATGTCGATTCCGTCGTTCGTCATCTCCCCCACGATGGCGCAGATTTTCGTCGTGCCGATGTCCAGTCCGACGATCAAGTTGTCCCTCTTTCCCATGACTACGTTCTCCTCTCCAAAGTCCGCCGAAGCGGTTGAAACAGCATTATCCCTCCAGTTTCACGACCACGCGGTCGTCAAAATCCAAATCCATCTCCCGGATCGACTTCTCTTTCCCCCGGAAATCCTGCATGACGCGGTTCCAGCGCGATGCTTTCGTCGAAAAGTCGCCGTGCCCCACTACGATCCGGGCGGGAGTGCCCACCAAGTAAGCCGCCCATCCCTGCGCGGGATCGAAGTGCAGTTCCGAAATCTTTTTTTCGTCGGCCCCGGCACGCACGAACGTGCGCTTGAGATCCATCGCCTCCTGCACGCGCTCCCGGAGGCCTTGCCAATTCTTCCGCCCGCTCCAAGGGCCGGTCAGCACCGGGAGGTCGGGCGCCGGCCCTTCCGTCTTCAATGCCGGCCCCAGCACGTTCCCCTTCTCGTCGACGTAATAGAGCCTCTCCAAGTTCACGAGGGCGGCTACGTTCCTCTGCGTCACGACCATGAACACCTCGCCCGTCAGCGTGCGCGCGATCGTGCCGCCTTCCAGTTTCGGATTTCTCCGGATTTTTTCCTGTGTCGTTTTCGTCCAGTTTCCGAACAGCGGGTCCCCTTGCTTTAAGTCCACGAGGTCCTTGAGATCCAGCGACGGGAAGTGCGTGATTCCGGAGATCCGGAGTTGGCGGACGCGGAGGGGAAGCCGGAACTTCTGGCGCTTCACGATGTATGGCGTGAGCGCCACGCAAGCCACAAGGACGCAGGCTCCGGCTGTCCGCAGCGTTCTCTTCCATTTGTTTTTCCGCTTCGCCATCAATTCACACTTTGAGCCGCGCCTCCTGAAGGATCGTCTCCACCATGCTCTCGAACGAGATTCCCGCCGCCTTCGCGGCTTTCGGAACCAGACTCGTTTCGGTCATTCCGGGAACCGTGTTCACCTCCAGGACCCAAGGCTTGCTGGAGGACCAGATGAGATCGACCCGGGCGAAGGACTCCGCGTAGACGGCGGCAAACGCTTTTTCCGATTCCTTTTGCACTTTCTTGGCGATGTCGTCCGAGACCCGCGCCGGGCTGTAATAGTCCGTCATCCCCTTCGTGTACTTCGCTTCGTAGTCGTAAAATCCGTTCTTCGGCACGATCTCGACGATCGGAAGGGCTTTCCCGGAGATGAATCCCACCGTGAGCTCCGTGCCTTCCTTGAATTCTTCCCACAGCACGACGGGATCGAACTCGAGCGCGACCTGGAGAGCCTCTCTCACCTCGGTGGCCTTGCGCACGATGGTCAGGCCGATGGTGGAACCCTCGTTGCACGGTTTCGCCACACATGGAAAACCGACCTTATCCGCGATCTCTTTGCGCAGGCTGTCCAGATTCGTGCTCTTATCGGACACCGTCCAGGCGGGCGTCAGTACGTGGTTCTTCTCGAAAAGCTGCTTGCTCACGACCTTATTGATCGCCACCGCACTCCCCAGGACGCCGCTTCCGGTGTAGGGAATTTTCATAAACTCCAGGAGTCCCTGGATGGTGCCGTCCTCGCCGTATCGGCCGTGAAGGGCGATCACGGCCACTTCGATCTTGTGCTCCCGGAGCCGTTCGGCCGTGTCGTAGCCCGCGTCGATTTCGATCACATTCGTGTACCCCGACGTTCGGAGAGCGTTGGCCATCGCCTTCCCCGTTCGGAGCGAGACCTCGCGCTCCTTGGAGAGCCCCCCGAGGAGAACGCCGATGTTCGCGTTCTTCTCGTAGGTCATGCGTCCACCCCGATCACGTGCACCTCAGGCTCCAGCTCCACGCCGAATTTCTTGGAAACCTCCGCCTGCGCTTGTTCCATGAGCTTCAGCGCATCCCGGGTCGTTGCGTTTCCGAGGTTCACGATGAAGTTGGCGTGCTTGGGCGAGATCTGCGCATCCCCGATGCGGCGGCCTTTCAGGCCGGCTTGCTCGATGAGGTGCCCGGCGAAATCGCGTCCCGGGTTTTTGAACACCGAGCCGAAGTTCGGAAGCTCCAGCGGCTGTTGTGTCCGCTGTTTTTTCGCCGCGTCGATCTCGCTTTCCACCCGGTCCGGCTCGCTGGGGTAAAAGAGAAACAACCCGGCCGTGATCACGAGATCCCTTCCTTTCGGGAAGTCCCGGTATGCAAAATCGGCTTCCGTGACGCGCAGGCGGATCGGTTCGCCGGTCTTCCGGACGGTTTCCACCTCCCGCACGACACGGCCGAACCAGCCCAAAGGCGTCCCCGCGTTCATTCGGATCCCGCCCCCGATGGAGCCCGGGATCCCAAATGAGAATCCGAATCCGCGGATCCGCCGGTCCCGAAGCCACGAAAGAAGCAGCCCGTTCGGAACTCCCGCCTCGGCCCGCACGAAGACTTGGTCGTCCGTCCGGCCCTGGAGGGCGATCTTCATGAAGCCTTCGGAAAGGTCCACCAGGACTCCCCGATACCCTCCGTCCCGGACGAGAAGGTTCGACCCCCGCCCCAGCACTTGCCATTCCACCCCGCGCTTCGTGAGCTCCGCCACAACCCGGGAGAGCACTTCCGCGTCCGGAGGAGAAACCACGCCCTTTGCGCACGCTCCGCACCGGAACGTCGTCCGGTTCCGGAGCGGCTCCTCCCTCCGTACGAATCCGGGAAACGATTCCTCCAGCCAATCCAGCGTTGAATCCGTAAGATCCTTATGTACCTTCTTCGCAGCCACGGTCACCCGCCCACCTCTTTGCTTTGCGCTTTCTCGAAAATTCCCATCAACAGGGAGGCCGCTCGAGTGACGTCCCCCGCTCCCATCGTGACCACCCGGTCGCCGGGGCGTCCCGCCTTCGCGATTGTCTGTGCGGCCTCTTCCAATGTCTTCGCGTATTCCACGCCCTTGAGTCCCCGCCTCCGCAGCGCTTCCACCAGCCGCTCCGAATCGATGCCCGTGATCGGGGATTCGCTGGCCGCGTAAATCGGCGTCACCACCAATTGATCCGCGCCGCTAAAGGCGCCCAAAAAATCGTCCCAGAGGTCCCTCACCCTCGAAAACCGATGCGGCTGGAACAGAACCCGAAGGGCCCCGTGGCTCATTCCGCAGCGTAGGGCCTCGATCGACGCGCGGATCTCCGTGGGGTGATGCGCGTAATCGTCCAGGACACAGATTCCGGCCGCTTCCCCCTTCTTTTCCAGGCGCCGCTCGATCCCCGAGAACCTTCCCAGCCCGGCCGCGATGTTGGCCGCAGACACGCCCAGCTGCAGCGCAACCGCGGAGGCCGCCAACGCGTTCAAGACGTTGTGTTTTCCCAGGATGGGAAGCTGGATCTCGGCGAGCTTCGTGCCGTCCAGCTCCAGATCGAACCGCATCCCTTCGCCGGCGGCTTCCACTCTAAGACCCCGCACGTTCGCGGGGAGATCGATTCCGTAGGTCATCACGGGACGGCGCACGTTTGCGACCAGTTCGGCCGCGTACGGATCGTCCCGGCAGATCACCACCAGTCCGTCGAACGGAACGCGGTTGGAGAAGTCCACGAACGCGGCTTGGAGCCTCTCGAACGTACCGTAGTGATTCAGGTGCTCCCGGTCGATGTTCGTCACCACGGCCAGCGTGGGGAGAAGCTTCAGGAACGAGCCGTCGCTTTCGTCCGACTCGCAGACGAACCATTCGTCCGTGCCCACTTTCGCGTTGCTAGCGATGCTCCGAAGCCTTCCTCCGATGACCGCTGTGGGATCGAAGCCCGCCTCCAGGAGAACGGTCGTGATCATGGCGCTTGTTGTGGTTTTCCCGTGGGCGCCCGCCACGACTATCGTGTCCTTCTTTCTCATCAGCTCGGCCAGCATCTCCGCGCGGACCAATATCGGCATGTGACGACCGTGCGCCTCCAGAAGCTCGGGATTCTCGGGAGAAACTGCGGAGGAATACACGACCACGTCGGCGCCTTCGATCTGTTCCGCCCGGTGTCCGATGAAAATCACGGCCCCCATCTCGCGAAGGTTCCTCGTTTCCTGATTTTCCTTAAGGTCGCTTCCGCTCACGGCATGGCCGGAACGAAGGACGATCTTGGCGATCCCGCTCATCCCGATCCCGCCGATCCCGACGAAATGCACGTGCTTGCGGGCCTTCATGCGGCCTTCCTCCCCAAGAGATCCGCCGCGATCGTCTCGGCGGCCCGTTCCCTGCGAAGCGTGAGTGCCCCTCGGCTCATGGCCTTGAGCCGCCCCCGGTCGAAAAGAAGCCCTTCGATTTCACCAAACAGGCGTTCTCCCGTCAGATCGGCGTCGTCGATCACCACGGCCGCCCCCGCTTTCACGACGACATCGGCGTTCAGTCGCTGGTGGTCGTCCGCCGCGAACGGGAACGGGACCAGAATCGCGGGACGGCCCACGGCCGCCACCTCCAGAACGCTGGAACCGGAGCGCGCCACGACCAGATCCGCACGGGCGTATGCCGAGGCCATATCGTCGATGAACGCGCGGACCTCGCAGGGCATCCCGGCACGCGCGTACGCCTCCCGGATCCGCGCTTCGTCCTGCACCCCCGTCTGGTGAATGACGTAAAGACGGTTCTTTTGGGCCGCGAGCTTCGGAAGCGCCTCCGCCATCGCGTCGTTCAGCTTCCGCGCCCCTTGAGAACCTCCGAAAATCAAAAGCGTGCGCCTCTCTCCCTCGAAGGAAGGGGGCGGCACGGCCAGGATCTCCGGGCGCACCGGAAGGCCGCTGAAAGCGCACTTCCTTGGGGGAAGCCTCCGCGCGGACGCTTCAAAGGCCAGATAGATCCGCCCCACCACGCGCGCCAGAACCCGGTTCGCGAAACCGGGCATCGAGTTGGGTTCCAGAATCGCAGTCCGGATCCTCCGAAGGCTTGCCAGGAGCAGGATCGGGCCGGAGGCGTATCCGCCGGTACCGAACACCGCTTCGGGGGAGAAGCGGGAGATCAGCCTCCACGATCTTATAAACGCCGCCGGCAGGGCCAGCAGGTTCCGAAGGCGTTCCGCGGCTCCTTTTCTTTTGAGCCCGCCGATCTTCAAGAGCTCCAACGTGAACCCCGCTTGCGGAACCAGCTTCATTTCAAAGCCGCGGGCCGTTCCCACGAAGAGAATCTCCGCGGCCGGGTCCAACGTCCGCACGGCCCTTGCCACCACGATCGCCGGAAGCACGGTCCCTCCTGTCCCGCCTGCCGCCAAAAGCAGCCTCATGCTTCCACCTTCCGGGCCATCTTTTTCGAGAGAGACACCGTGGAGGCGAGCGAGAGCAGAATACCCACCGACGCCATCGTGGCCACGAGTGAGGAGCCCCCGTAACTCACGAGAGGAAGCGTGAGTCCCTTCGTGGGTGTGAGCCCCATGACGACCGCCATGTTCATGAGGGCCTGGATGCCGATCATGACGGTGAGGCCGTATGCGAGTTCCGACGCGAACGGCTCCCGGATCCGCAGGGCGAGTTGGAGGCCGCGCACCACCAGGAAGAGAAAGAGGATGATCACGCCGATCGATCCCCAAATGCCCAATTCCTCGGCGATCACGGAAAAGATGAAATCGGTGTGCGCCTCCGGAAGATAGAGAAGTTTCTGGGCCCCGTCTCCCAACCCGGCGCCCACCATCCCCCCGCGATTGAACGCCACGAACGATTGGATGATCTGGAAGCCGCTCCCCGCCGGATCCTTCCAGGGATCCAGGAAAGCCAAGAGCCTGCGCCGGCGGTACGCGGCGCCCTGGATGAGTACCAAACCCGCGCCCATGCTCGAGAGGCCCAAGGCAGCCATGTGCCAGAGACGGGCACGACCCACGAACAGCATGAGAAACGCCGTAGCCGCGATCACCACGCAGGTTCCAAAATCGGGCTGGCGCAGGATCAAAAGGAAGAGGATCCCGAGCGTCACAAGGAGGGGAAGAAGGCCTCTGCGGAAATCGCGGATCCCTTCGCCTCTTCTGGAAAGATACGACGCGATATAGAGAACGATCAGAGGCTTGGCGAACTCCGCCGGTTGCACCGTGATCCCGCCGATCGAGAGCCAGCGAGTCGCGCTCTTGGCGGAAACGCCCGCGGAGGTAAGCGCCGTCACGGCCAGCGCCAGCGCCGCCAACCCAAGAGCGGGAAGGGCGAGCCTGCGGAGGCCGCGGATGTTGACGAAGAACAGGGTTCCCATCGCCGCAAAGCCGAGCGCGGCGTAGGCGAGATGGTGCTTAAGGTAATACAGGTTATCCCCGAAGCGGTCGGCCGCGACCAGGGAGCTGGAGCTGTAGACCATCACCGTCCCGAGGCCCAGGAGAGCCAGCGCCGAAAGGAACAGGACGGGGTCGATGTGACGCAGCTTGCGCAGGCGGGGAGGCGTCGTCATAGGCCCTCCCTCGCCCGGGCTCGGGCCCACGCCCGAAACGCGTCGCCGCGCTCTTCAAAATCCCGAAATTCATCAAAGCTTGTGTTGGCCGGAGACAGAAGCACCACGTCCCCCGGCCGGGCTTCGGCCGCCGCCCGTTTCAAGGCCGACGCAAGGTTCGGGCATATGACGTGCGGTACGTTCTTGAACGCCTCCTCCATGATCGGCGCAGCCTCGCCGAAGAGCACGGCCTGCCGCACCCGTCCTTCGGCCTTCCGCCCCAGCGCGTCGTACGGGGCCCCTTTCGATCGCCCTCCCACCAGGAGGAGGATCGGCCGGTCGAACGCTTCGAGAGCCACGATGGCTGAATCCGGCGTGGTGCTCTTCGAGTCGTTGATGAACGTGACCCCCGAGAATTCCGCCACCGGCTCCAACCGGTGCGGCAACGCGCGGAACGTTCCCAACGCTTTCTCGATGATCGGCCTCGGACACCCCAGGGCGTCGGCCGCAACGACGGCCGCTACGGCGTTCTCGGCATTGTGCCGGCCGAGAAGAGAAAAGTTCCGAAGAGAGACCGCGGAGCCGCCGTCGAACCGGATTCGATCCGAGGCCGCGATCGCGCCCTTTCCGTTCCGGAGGTCCGTGGAGAACCACCGGATCTCCGCTTTCACCTGTGCCGCCAGCGCCCGAACGGCCTCCTGGTCGGCGTTCATCACGGCCACGTCTTTCCCGCTCATCCGAGCGAACAGGCGGGCCTTCATCCCGACGTAGTTCTCCATCGTGCCGTGCCGGTCCAGATGGTTGGGGTACAGATTCGTGAGAACGCCGACGCGAGGATGGAATTCGTCGACCGCCTCCAGCTGGAAACTGGAGATCTCCGCCACGACGAAATCGTCGGCTTGATGCACCGCCTTGATGAGGGGCGTGCCCAGGTTCCCTCCCACGAATGTTTTTTTGTCCCAAGCGCGGAGGATGTGCCCGATCAGGGCGGTGGTCGTGCTCTTCCCGCTGCTTCCCGTCACCGCCACGAGCGGCGCGGTGATAAGGCGTGAAGCGAATTCCACTTCGCTCCAGACCGGAATTCCGCCGTCCCGTGCTTTTAAGAGATACGGAAGGTCGGCCGGGACCCCCGGGCTGATCAAGATGAGATCCGATCCGGCCAGCGCGGACGGTTCGTCCAGGCCGGCTTCGAGTTCAAACTTGAGTCCCCGGAGGGCTTCCACGTTCGCACGCAATTCGGCCTTCGGCTTTCTGTCGTACGCCCGCACCAGCGCGCCGCGGGCGCAGAGATCCTTCACGAGGGCCACGCCCGTCCGCACCCCCAGTCCCACGACCACCACGTGTTTCCCGCTCAGTTCCATCTTCCTCCGTCCGTCACCTAAGCTTCAGCGTGGAGAGCGCCGCCAGTGCCAGAATGATCGAAATGATCCAGAACCGGACGATCACCTTCGGTTCCGCCCATCCCTTGAGTTCGAAGTGGTGGTGGATCGGGGCCATCCTGAAGATCCTTTTTCCCGTCATTCGGAAGCTGAAGACCTGCGCGATCACGCTGACCGCTTCCACGACGAAGACCCCACCCACGAGAACCAGGAGGAATTCCTGCTTCGCCACGACCGCCACGGTTCCGATCGCGGCTCCCAAGGCCAGTGACCCCACGTCGCCCATGAACACCTGCGCCGGGTACGTATTGAACCAAAGGAAGCCGAGCCCCGCTCCGAGGAGCGCGCCGCAGAAGATCGCCAACTCACCCGCCCCGCGCACGTGGAACACCTGGAGGTATTCCGCGATCTCGGCGTGGCCCACGGCGTACGAAATCACAAGGTACGTGAACGCGGTCACCATCACGGGACCGATGGCCAATCCGTCCAGGCCGTCGGTGAGATTCACCGCGTTGGAAGACGCGACGATCACCAGCGCGGCGAACGGAACGAATCCCCACGCGCCCCAACGAACGGCGAGATCCTTGAAGAACGGGAAGTGGAGCTCCGTATTGAATCCGATCACGACGAGAAATAAAGCTACGACGAGCCCCAGGACGATCTGGTACTTGAACTTTCCGAGGATCGACAGCCCCTTCGATTGTTTCTTTACGAGCTTTGCATAGTCATCCACGAAACCGATCACGGCGAAGCCGAGTGTCGCGAGCGTCACCACCCAGGTGAAGCCGACGTCCAGGCGCGCCCAGAGCAGAAACGACACAAGGAGCGAGGCGATAATGAGGATCCCCCCCATCGTGGGCGTTCCCGATTTCCCCAGATGGCTCTTGGGGCCGTCGTCCCGAATTTGCTGGCCGATCTGGTACTTCTTGAGGATCCGGATCAGCGTCGGTCCCAACAGGAAGCTGATGAGGAGCGCCGTCAGGATCGCCATCAAAAGGCGGAAGCTGATGTACCGGAAGACCCGGAAGAAACCGTACGTGAGATGAAGCGGATACAGGAGGTGATAGAGCATCTACGCGCCCCTCTCCGCGAGGCCTTTTTGGAGTTCTTCCGTCAGCAACTCCATTTTCATCCCCCTCGAACCCTTCACGAGCAGCGTGTCGTTCGGTTCCAGTTGCTCCAGGATCGCTTGCGCCATCTCCGCGTGGGTTTTGAATGTCTTGATCCGCTCGTGCTTCATGCCCCCTTGCACCGCGCCTTGCACCACGTCTCCGGCATACCTCCCCATCACGAACAGGCGGCTGTACTTGAAACCGGCTACTTTGATTCCGATGTCCCGGTGCGCCCTCGGGGAGAAGTCCCCCAGTTCCAGCATGTCCCCCAGCGCCGCCAGGTATCTCCCTTGCGCGAAATCGCGCACGACTTCCAACGCCACGGTCATCGAACCGGGGTTCGCGTTGTAACAGTCGTTCACGATCCGGATCCCCTTCGGGCAGGGGATCATCTGGAGCCGCATTTCCGGGCGCTCCACGGCTTGAACGCCCGTTTGAAGCTTCAAGACCGGCACTTCCATCGCCAAAGCCGCTCCAAAGGCGCACATCAGATTGTAAACGTTGTGGATCCCCACGAAGGGCGTGCGGATTTCCGCCTCTTCCGCGCCGTAGCGCACCGAGAGAACCAGTCCGTCGCTGCCCAGATCCCTCACGACCTTGGCGCTGACATCCGCGGTTCCTCTCAGTGAAATCGTGATCTTCCGCGCACGCGTGCTTCCCTCGAATGACTTGAGGCGCGGATCGTCGATGTTGATCACCGCGACGCCGTTTTCGGGGAGGTGTTCATAGAGTTCCCCTTTTGCCTTCGCGACGCCGTCAAGAGATCCGAGTTTCTCGAGATGCACCGGCCCGATGTTCGTGAGCACTCCCACCGTCGGTTCCGCAAGACGGCAGAGCGTTCCCATTTCGCCGAAGTTGTTGACTCCGAGCTCCAACACGGCGAGTGCGTGTTCGGGCCGGAGGAGAAGCAGCGTCAGCGGGACTCCCAGGTAGTTGTTCCAGGTCCCCGGGGTTTTGAGGGTGTTCCGGTGCGCCCCGATGACGGCGGCCGCCATTTCCTTCGTCGTGGTCTTTCCGTTCGAGCCGCTGATGGCCACAACGGGCTTCCCCCATTTTCGCCGGGCAAGATTGGCCACCGCGCCCAACGCCTCCAGGGTGTCGCGCACGCGCAAGAACGGGCCGGTGGCGTCGACGTCGTGATGGATCACCGCCGCGCACGCACCACGCGCGAACGCCTCGGCCGTGAAGTCGTGGCCGTCGCGGGTCGCCTGGAGCGCGAAGAAGAGGTCCCCCTCTTGAACCGCCCGCGTGTCCAGCGCCACACCGCGCGGTTCGCGGGACGGTTTTCCTTCCTGCTTCGCCTTCATGGCTTGAACGATTTCGTCCGGATTCAGGTTCACGTCGACTCGGAGCGGGAGATGTTTCATTTCCTCGCCCCCGTCAGAAGTTCCCTCGCCACTTCCCGGTCGTCGAAAGGCTTCTTCACGTCCCGGATCTCCTGGTACGTTTCGTGCCCTTTCCCCGCGATCAGAACCAGATCTCCCGGCTGCGCGGCCTCGAGCGCCCGGCGGATCGCCTCCCGGCGGTCCAGGATCGAGCAAGAAACGCCGGTCGAGTTTCCGTTCAATTCCTGCGGCGTGATTTTCTTAACGTCCGAAGGAATCCCCGCTTCGATTTCCCGGACGATGGCCGAAGGGTCTTCGCTGCGGGGGTTGTCGGACGTGACGATCACCACATCAGCCGCTTGCGCCGCCACAAGGGCCATTTGAGGGCGCTTCGTGCGGTCGCGGTCGCCCCCACATCCGAACACGGCCAGGAGGCGGCGTTTGCGGAGCGGGGAGAGGGCGTCCAAGGCGTTCTTGAGCGCGTCGGGGGTGTGCGCGTAGTCCACGTAGACGTGGACACCCTTGTCGTTTTCGATCCGTTCCAGGCGGCCCGGAATGGAACCTACGGTGGAAAGTGCCTCCGCGGCACGGGCCGGGTCGATTCCGAGAGCGCGCGCGACGGCCAAGGCCCCCATGAGATTGGAGAGGTTGTGAAGCCCCACCAACGGCGAATGAAGCGGGACCACTTCGCCTTGAACCTCCACCCGCGCTCGGATGCCGTTTGCATCCATGTGGTAATCCTTCGCGAAGAGATCCGCTTCCCTGTGCCGCGTCGAATACGTCAGGATCGGGAACTTCAATGCGGAGGCCCATTCACGCCCTGTCGGGTCATCCAGGTTCACGACCGCCGTCCGATCCTGTTTCGGGCTCTGGGCCAGTATCTCCGAAAAAATCCTCCGCTTCGCCTCCCGGTACTCCTCCATCGTGCGATGAAAATCGAGGTGGTCCTGCGTGAGATTGGTGAATACCGCGACGTCCAGCGCGAGGCCGCCGATCCGCCCCAGCGAGAGCCCGTGCGAGGAGCACTCCATCGCGACGTGGGTCACGCCGTCCGAGTGCATTCGGGCCAGGAGGCGGTGCAATTCGGGCGCTTCGGGGGTCGTGCGCGGGGCTTCGACTTCGCGGTCTTTCCAGCGATAGAAAAGCGTGCCGATCGTTCCCGTTTCCTTCCCGAGGCGGCGGAAAATTTCCGCCACAAGAAACACCATGGTGGTCTTTCCGTTCGTCCCCGTGATCCCCACCACGGTCATCGCCCGGGAGGGTTCGCCGTACACCCGGGACGCCAGAGACCCGAGTTTCTGTTTGAGTCCCGGGATCATCAGGAGAGGCACCGAAATTCCGGACACTTCTTCCTCCGTGGCCACGGCCACGGCGCCCCTCTGGACGGCTTGCGGGATGAATCGTGTCCCGTCCGCCTTTTCCCCTCGAAGCGCCACAAAGAGATCTCCCCGTTCCACCGAGCGCGAGTCCAGGCTCATGCCGTCCAGTTGGACATCCGGATTCCCGAGAATTTTCGAGCCGCTCTCGTGGCGAAGAAGATCGCCCGCCGTCACGTGGATCCTCTTTTCCGGTTCGCTTTGTCGAAAAAGACCTCGAGGCGCCGGACTTTCGAAATCGCCTGCCCCGGCTCCGGCATTTGCCGGACCGCGACGCCGCTCCCGGTGACCTTTACGTCGATCGAGAGATGCCGTGTTCGGGTCAAAACCTCGCGTACGGTTAGTCCCCGCACGTCCGGGAGAAGATCCGCATCCTGCGCCGGAGCCTGTGCCTGTGCCGGTTCTTCTTCCGCGATCTCGTCGGCCTGTGGAAACACACTCGCCTGCTCCACGGTGCCGTCGTCCGGAGGGACATTGAGGTAGGTCAGGATCGCCTCCATCGCATCGCGGAACACCGGCCCCGCCAACACTGCCCCGAAATCGCCCTTGGGGGGATCATCGAAAACGAAGATCGCCGCCACTTTCGGATTCGAGGCGGGAGCGAAGCCCGCGAAGGAGCTGACCACCCGCCGATCGGAGTAGTTGTGGGTGACCGGGTCGATCTTCTGGGCCGTTCCCGTCTTGCCGGCCGTTCGATAGCCCGGGATCTTGGCCGTCGCTCCGGTGCCGCCGCTCGCCGTGACTTCCTCCATCCAACCGCTCAGAACCTCGGCCGTCCGCGGAGAAAGCACGCGCACCGCGGCTTGCGAATTCCGCATGATCAGTTCTCTGCCGTCCGCGAACCGCGCCTTTTCCACGAGATAGGGTCTCACCCAGATTCCGCCGTTCGCGATCGCGGACACGGCCGAAGCGATCTGCAGGACCGTCGTGCCCACGCCTTGCCCGAAGGAAATATTGGCGAGATCCACGTCCCTCCACTTCGAATACGGGCTGAGCATTCCGTTCGCCTCGCCCGGAAAGTCGACACCCGTCGCGTTCCCGAACCCGAGACGCTTAAGGGCGGTGTACATGGCCCGCGGGCCGATTTTGAGCGCGATACGGGACATCCCGATGTTGTCGGAAAATTTGAGAACTTCCCTGGGAGTGAGCCATTGGTGAGGCACGTGGGAGCGGATCGTCTTTCCGTTCAAGCGGAGGCTCCCCTTCATGCACGGCACGCGTTGTCCGACGGAGAAGGAAGGTTCTTCAAGGGCGGCGGCGATGGCGAAGAGCTTGAACGTGGAGCCCGGCTCATAGATTTCCTCCACGGACCGGTTCCTAAGGTTCTCGGCGGCGAGGTGGTCCGTCCGATTGGGATTGATGGGGGGATAGGAAGCCATCGCCAGAATCCTGCCGTCCGACGGATCGATCACAACCGCCGTAGCTCTCGGCGTGCGGCTCGCGCGCGCGGCTCCGGCCAGCTCTTTCTCAACGATGTGCTGAATCACCGAGTCCAGCGTGAGGTAGAGGTCCGCGCCGGGTTCCGGCTCCAGAACCACCGTGTCGTTCGAGAAGATAGGGCGGTGCCGCCTGTCCTGTTCCGCTTTCACGATCATTCTCCGGCTTCTCAAATAGCGGTCGTAAAACCGTTCCAACCCTTCGAGGCCCTCTCCGTCGGAGCCCACGAGCCCCATGACCTGCGCTGCGAGTTCCCGGCCCGGATAGAGCCGCATCCCTTCCTGCAGAACCCCGAACCCGGCCAGATCCAGCTGCTTAAGCGCGGGTGTCAGCGACGGGTCCACCTTCCGCGAAAGCCATACGAAGCGCTTGGATCGATCGCGGATTTTCGAAAGGATCTCCCGGGGCGAAATCCTCAGGATCGGCGCCAGTTGCCTTGCAAAGGACGCCGGATCGGACACCAGCTTGGGATCCGCGAAGACGGAGGGAACCTGCAGGTTCACCGCCAGGGCGCGCCCGCGGTTGTCGTAAATCGTGCCCCGTTGCGGAGTGAGAATGATCTCGCGGTCCGTTTGATGCAGGGCCCGCCGCGTGACCCGTGCGTCCGTGCCCAGGTGAAGCTGCCACGTGCGGAGCGCGAGAAACCCGAAGCCGGCGAAGAAAAGCAAGAGCGTCGCGCAAAGGCCGGCCCGGTGACCGCGGTCGTTGCGGCTCATCGAGATCCGCCTTCGTTCACCACGATCACGGGCCCGGCGGTTTGGGGCCGGGTGAGCCCCAGCTTGTCACGGGCGATCCGCTCCACCCGTTCCGGGTTCTGAAGCGTCGTCAGTTCCAGTGTCAGCGCCCGTTTTTCCTGCTCCAGGCTCGTCCGCAGCTCGCGCTTCTGGGAAAGATCGTAGCTCAGCTCGATCAACAAGAACCGGGAGCGCACATACAGGAGCGAAGCCAAGACTGTCACTACGGCCGCCATCAGAAAAAAGCGACGGCTCACGCGCGCCCCCCGAGAATTTCAAGAGCCCGCAGCTTCGCGCTGCGCGCGCGTGGATTCCGATCCACCTCTTCCGGCGAAGCCACGACGGGCTTGCGCGTGAGGATCCTTCCCGCTCCCTCTTTTTGGGCCTTTTGAAACAAGGTTTTCGCGATCCGGTCCTCCAGCGAATGGAACGAGATCACCACCAACCGCGCCCCCGCCGGGAGAACTTCGATCAGGCGGGCAACGGCGTATTCGAGTTGCGCCAGCTCGTCGTTGACCGCGATACGCACGGCTTGAAACGCCCTTGTGGCGGGATGGATTTTCTTGTGCCTTTCGCCCGGGGGGAGCGCGCCCACGACGGCGCGGGCCAGGTCGCCGGTCGTGCTCAGCCGGCCTTCTTTCCGTGCCAGCGCGATACGGCGCGCGATGCGCCGGCTGAAACGTTCCTCGCCGTACCGGAAGACGGCGTCCGCGATTTCACGCTCCGTCGCACGATGAAGCCATTCGCGAGCCGTCACGCCCGACGAGGGATCCATCCGCATGTCCAACGGCCCGTCTTGGGCGAAGGAGAATCCCCGCGCGGCGTCCTCCAGCTGAACGGACGATACGCCGCAGTCGATCAACGCCCCGTTTAAATCCTTGGCCGCTTGCGGGACGATCCGGTCCAGCGCTTCCGAAAACGTCGCGTGTTCCAGACGGACACGGGAGCCGAAGGGGGAAAGGTGTTCACCGGCGTTTCGAATCGCTTGGGGATCCCGATCCGTGCCGATCCAGGTCCCGTCCGGGGCGGTGGCCCGGAGAACAGCCTCGCCGTGACCTCCCTCTCCCGCCGTCAGATCCAAAAACGATTTTCCGGGACCGCACGCGAGATACTCCACCACCTCGCGGACCAGCACCGGAGTGTGGCGATTCATGCCGAAGCGCGAGAGGACGGACGAGCACTTCTCATCAGATTCCAAGTTCTGCCAAAACATCACTGATTTCTTCGAAGCTCTTCTGGTATTGACTGAACACCTCGCCCCAACGCTCCTTCGACCAGATCTCGATCTTCTTGAGCACGCCGACCACGACAACGTCCCGCTCCAAGCGGGCGTCCTCGCGGTGGGCGTTCGGGATGAGAATGCGGCCCTGGGCGTCCAGCGGGCATTCGGCGGCTCCGGAGATAAAATAGCGCTCGAAGGCTTTGACCTCGCGCTTGACGTGGGAGAGTTGCGCGACCTTACGCTCCAACGCGTTCCATTCCTCGACGGGATAGGCCACCAGGCACCGATCGAAATTCGTGACGATCAGCGTCTCGGTATACTTTTCGTTTAAGATCTCCCGAAACCGGGAGGGAATGCTTAGACGACCCTTACCGTCAATTGTGTGTTCGTACCGCCCCCGAAACATCTCGTTACACCTATCGTTGCCACCTCAAACCACTTGATCCCACTTTATGGCCCATAAGCTATGGCTGGGGGTCGTTTTTGTCAACGAGAAAAGGGGGTTAGCTCATTTCTCCGAGACTTTCGACAACTTGAGTTCACCGAATGAGGTAAACCCTACAAAGAATACCCTAAGTGTCTAATCTGAAACAAAAAATTCGCCATTTTCTTTGCGTGGGAGCGCCTTTCCGTGTCAGTATCTCTTTTCTGAAAGCGAACGGGGATGAGAGGGGCTGCAAAATTTTCTAAAAGGGGCTTCACCGTACTGGAGCTTGTCGCCGTACTCGTCGTCATCATCATTCTGTCGGCTGTGGGCTCTCCGCTCCTGTCCCGCTACTTCAAGCGAATGAAAACCGCCGAGGCTTTGACGAACCTTCGCAAGATCTATGACGGTGAAGTGGCGTATTACCAGCAGGCCGTCTTGAGCCAAGGCGGGGCTGTTCCCGCAAAGAGGTTCGTGGCCTGCCCACCCACGCCCGCGAACATTCCCGGCGCCATAAAGCAATACGCGATCTGGGACGATCCCGCATGGCAGGCGATTCGGTTCGCTCCTGACGCCCCCGTCCTATATCGCTACAGTGTGGCTGCCGGCGGCGTGGAAAAGGATGCGGCATTTACGGCGCGCGCCGAAGGGGACATCGACGGCAACAAGATCACTTCGAATTTCGAGCGCGTCGGCTCCGTGGACCCCGTCACAGGCGCCGTTGTGGGCGGCGCTGTTTTCGCCCTCAACCCGCTGGAATAATTTTTTCCGCACGAAGCGTGCCCCGCGATTCGTCGGGTAACTAATAAATGTAGATTCTTCGTGCGAACACCGTACCGCGGTCCCCCTCCCCACTCAGCAGAGCCGCCATACGGGCTTCGGTCTGGCTTCGGATCTCCGCTTGCTGGAGGCGATTCTGCAGAAGAAAAACCTCCAACCGGCGCAAGGTTTCGTCCCGGTTTCTCCGCGGGGCGAATTTCCAAGTCTGAAGTTGCATATGAATCACCAATCCGTCATCGACTTGCTCCACCCGGTCGAATTTGATCGGAATCTGGAGTTGCTTGAGATCCGCTTGCGGCTTTTGCATCAAGCTGAAAGCCGCGGCAATCGAGGCCGCCAGAGCCAGGATGAACGGCCGACCCAGCCTGATCTCCGTCGTGAGCCGAAATCCACGCCTTGCGGACGATTTTCCCTTGGCCGGTTCCTTCCCAAGGCTCTTCGCCGCGAGGACGGCCGCCCGGGTTCGGGGGTTATATTTGACCGCCTCGGGTTCCGTCGCGCTCAAAGCCTGCACAGCGGCTACGCGCGCCTTGGCTTTCCGAAGGATCTCTTTCTCGTCCGGTCCGAGCCCGTCCGGACGGATCATCTCGTCCACCGCGTAGAGCAATTTGAGCCTGGCCTGATAAAGCCGGTTGCTGACGTCGTTCAGGCTCTGCCGCGTGTCGTCGTCGCCGCGAAGCACCGCGTCCCGGACGAGAGCGTCCACATCGGTCTCGATGGAATCCGTTTTTTCCAGAATCTTCTCCAGAATGGAAAGATGGGTCGGGCCGAAGGTTTTCGGATCGGCCTTGAGCGACGGGAGAAAGACGCGAAACGCCGTGCACTGCACGCGCATCCCTACGAGACTCCTCACGCATTTCGGAACGGCGCCGTCGGAGGTGAAAGCGCTGCGCTCGAATGAATTGGTCCCCTCCAAATATAGATCCAGCTCGGGGGGAATCCTCTCTTCTTCCAGAGCCTTCCCGATGATTTCCTCCGGCTGGTCGAAAACCGTCGCAAGAAATTCCGGCTTGTAGCGTGCGGCGAGCGCCAGACTGCGGCTCTCCATCAGGCGCTGGAGACGATCCACCTGGTATGCAGTCATCGTGCCGAATTTTGCGGCCACGCCGAACGTAAGATCGTTGATGGGCTGTTTGAGTCTTAAGACCCGGACCACGGATGACGGCAATTCGAACTGGCTTCCGTCCGGAAGCGAGAAACGGAGCCTCATCTCCGTACCGGGAGGATATTCCTCTCCCACGGCGAAGAGGACGCCCGTTTGGCTGGCGTTGGTCGACCAACCGTTTCTTTCCTTTCCGTTTACGATGTAGATCACGTCGCCGGGGATATCGACGCGGGTGGCGACTTTGCGCACCGCCTGCGGTTCACCTGCAGAGGTCTCGTTCGGCGCCGGCGGCGTGGCATCGGGTTCTTTCTTGGGCTCCGGGGGGGCCTGCGGCGGAATTGGGGCCGGCTCCGCGGAGCCGGTCCTGACGACGGCGTCGGGAGCGGCGGTTACGAACGAGGCGACGAACTCAACCAACTTGGTGTCGGGCTCACTCAGGGAAAAAAGATAATCGCACCCTGCTTCCTCCGCACGCTCTTTGACCACGAGAGAGCGGGAGGACGTCACCAATACCACCTTGGGTGCGTCCGGGTTGTCCTCCGCCTTTTTCAGCTGCCGGCAGCACTCCATCCCGCTGATCCCCTGCATCGCCACACCCAGAATCGCCACTTTCGGCCGTTCCGTGGAGGCTTTGTCCAGGGCATCACCTCCATCCATCGCCACCAGGAGCCCGACCCCCATGCGTTCCATCTCCTGCACAAAGGAGGGAAATCGTGCAATAAGATCTTGAAATATAAGAACTTTGTCTGGCATGAGGGGTTGTGGTCGTGTCGGGCTGCGTTGAATCTACGCGAATCGGTCTTCTTGACAAGCCTTGGAAAACACTCTATCAAGTCGCGCCCTTAGAGGGATACCTCATGCATGCCATTATTCAAGTTGGAAGCCATCAATACGACGTGGAACCCGGGAAGATCATCACCGTGGAGAAACTGGACGGCCGTGTCGGAAGCGAAGTGCGCTTCAACCGAATCCTTCTGTTGAGCGACGGCAACGAGACCAAGGCGGGCCCGGCACTCAAAGCAGCGGTTTTCGGGACGATCAGCGCCCAGGAAAGAGGAGCCAAGATCCGCGTATTCAAAAAGATACGCCGCAAGGGTTACCACAAGACGATGGGCCACCGTCAGCCCTACACGAAGATCAAAATCACAAGGATCGAGGTGTAGTTTGGCGACGAGTAAATCCGGCGGCAGTGCCAAGAACGGCAAGGACAGCAACGCACAACGGCGCGGGATCAAAGTGTACAGCGGAACGCGCGTTAAAGCGGGCAGCATCCTGGTTCGCCAGGTGGGCACCCGGATCCACCCGGGAGTCAACGTCGGCATGGGCCGGGACTACACGATTTTCGCCAAAGTTGACGGCGTCGTTCAGTACGAACGGCTGGGACGCGAGCGCCGCCGGGTGAGAGCCAGCCCCGCATAGTGTTCTCGATTGCCTCACAAGAAATCATTTAGCGATCCGGCTCGGATCTTCGTCCACGCGGGAAACGGCGGGGACGGCCATGTCGGGTTCCTGCG
>JAZDIZ010000119.1:0-4917 GCA_043804515.1 Pseudomonadota bacterium
GCGAAAATCTCGAGGAGCCACGGATCCCGTTGCGTCAGGTCGACGACCAGAGTCTTGGAGTCGCGCGCCCGGATGCCCAGCTGCTCCGGCGTCATGATGGCACCCTCATGAAAATCCTCCGCGCCCCGGATCGACTTAAGAAACGGAGCCACCCATGAATCCGTCCGAGGCTCCAGGAGCCTCCGGATCGAATACGCGAAATCCTCCGCCGTGATCTTTTCGCCGTTGGAAAAATAGAGATCGTCGCGAAGCGTGAACGTGATCGTGCGCCCGTCCGGGCTCTGCGTGAAGCGCAGGGCGGCAGCGGGAACCCATAGCCCGGTAGCCGGGTCGAGCGCCAGAAGCGGCTCCACGAGATTGGCCACCAGCTTCAGCTCCGCGTTCAGCTCCGCCTGCACTGGATCGAGCGAACGGATCGGGCCCGCCACGGCCATACGGAAGATGCGCTTCGGCGGAGCCGGCGCCGGAGCCACTGTCTGTCCCCAACTATCGGCGGAGATCCCCGCCGACGCGATCAAAAGGAGCGCGGCGATTCCTCGAAATACAGAAAGCCACCTGGCATGCTCGGTCTGATTCGACGGGGAGACGGGCGGGACGAAAAAGCGTCGCGGAAGCGGCCGCCTCCATGCATCTAAGCCGTGGCCGCTGAGCGCCGAGCGGCGGAGGGCGGCGTAACGCCCGACGACCGCGTCTTTTTCGGAACGACCGGTTTCACAGCGTATCCACGCCCGCACATTGGGGAATGAAGTCGACGTTGAGGAATGTGCACGCATCATTTCAACGCGTCGGCCAGAGATTGGAGCACCTTTCCCTCCCGCTCCACTTTCTTCGGATCCTGTTCCAGAATCCCGCACAAGTACTGATAATGATGCGCGGAAACCTGCTCGAGTTTCTCGGCATCGGCGTCCTTCTTGAACACCAGGGCGTGCCAAAAGAGGTCCTTGTCCATGCTCACTTTGTGGCCGAAAATCTGGTGCGCCACGCGATAGAGGAACTCGATCGCCTCGAACGGGCTGGGTTGAACCACCAAACGGACGTTCGGCCGGCTCCCCAATTCCTCGAGGTCTTTCCGCTCCAGTTCCAGATCTTCCGAGCGGATGAACAGAACGACGGAGAACTGCCGGTTCGGGTCCTTGAAGACGTCCCACCTCACGCCGGCCGCCCCCTTACGATTCCCACCGCCGCCCGGTCCAAATCGATGATCTCTGCGGCCACGTGCCGGACTTGTTCCGCGTTCACGTCCTGCACCCGCTTTTCGTATTCCGAGACGGCTTCAAGCCCGCGCCCGACCATGAAGTGGTGCAGATGGATGAAGGCCTGCGCGGTGTTCCCTTGCAAGGCGATCGCGTGGCTTCCTTGGGTGTAGGCTTTGGAGGCCTCAAGCTCATCGGCTGCGGGCGCCCGTTTCTTCGCCCGCTCCAGTTCCGACGCAAGCCTCATCTTGATTTCGCCCTCCAGATCCGGAGAACCCGCCGCATAAGTGAAAAAAGCGCCGCCACGCAGGAGCCCGATGTTGAAGGCCGCCACGCTGTACGCCAGCGCCCTCTTCTCCCGCAGCTCCATGAACAGGCGCCCGCCCATCCCCGAAAGGATGTTCCGCAGCACCTCCAGTGAGAAATAGCGCTCGTCTTTGAGGCTCACGCCGGAGAATCCGATCACCAGGGAAGTCTGCTTCCGGTCCCTCTCCTCGGTTTCCTCGCAAAGCCCCCGGTCGGGAAGGACCGGGATGATCTGCGCGCGCGGTTGCTCGGCCGCGTCCTTCGCGACGGAGAAACGTTCTCCCACCAGATCCACAGCCCGTTGCCGCTCCACGTCCCCCACCACGGCGACAACCATCTTTTTCCATCCGAACACCTGGTCGTACCAGTCCGTGATCTGGTCCCGTTGGAAAGCCTCCACGGAGGCTTCCGTTCCGTTTCGCGGAAGGCCGTAGGGGTGGTGGCCATAGAGAGCTTTATAAAAAAGCTCGATCGAGCGGCGGAACGGGTCGTCTTTCACGCGGCGGATCCCGGCCAGTGTCGCGGCCCGCTCCACTTCGATTTCCCGATCGGGGAACGTAGGGTGCAGAATCACGTCGGAAATCAGATCCATCCCTTGCTCAAGATTCCGCGAAAGGAGCGACATGGAGTAGCCGAAGATATCGGCCGTCGCTTCCACGCGGATCGCGCTTCCGAGCGATTCCATCCCGAACGCGATCTCTTCCGCCGTGCGATGCTCGGTGCCCTTCAGACTCCCGTCCAGGAGGAACTGCGTCAGGCCGCAGTTCGATTCGGTCTCGTCCAGCCGCCCCCCGGGGAAATAGACCGCCGCTGATGCCAGCGGGAGGGCTTTCGTTTGAAGATGCAGGAGCGTGATCCCGCCGGGAATCTGGATCGGCTCCATGGCCTTATGGATCGGTTCCGTAGGCCGCACGGCGAAAACGATCGGAGACGCGGGGGGCGTTTCATGCGGCGGAACCGCGGGTCCCACCTTTTCGAGGCGGGCCGCGACCCGCTTTTGAAGGCTTTCCAGCCGCTGTTCCGCCGGAGCGCCTGCCCCCACGCGCTTGGGTACGTATTCCAGGAGGTTCATCCGGGAGAACCGGAGGTATTCCCGGGCCACGCGCACGAGGTCCCGCGACGAAACGGCCCGCATCCGCTCCACGTACTCCAGCGACTTTTCGTACCCTCCGAGGGATTCGAAATAGGCCAGGCCGTACGCCTGACCCATCACGTCTTCCTTCTCGGCAAAGAAATTGGCTTCCACGATGTTCCGGACCCGCTCGATCTCCTCGGGCGTGGGAGGATCCTTCTCCAGCCGGTCCAGTTCCGAGAATACTTCCTCCTCCGTTTCGGCGATCTGCTCCGGCTTAAGTTCCATTTCGACGGTCAGAAAACCCACGTCCGCAGAGGCATAGAGCGCTGTGCCCACGCCTTCCACCAATCGTTTCTCCTCCTTGAGCGAGCGGTAGAGGCGCGAACTCCTTCCACGGCCCAGGAGAACGGAAAGAAAATTCATCGCGTGGAAGTCCCCGTGCGCCAGCGATGGAGCGTGAAACCCGAGCTTCACGAGCGGCTGCGAGATATCCCCCGTGATCCGTGACATGTGCGGCTCGGTTTGCACGGGCTCGGGGGGAGACCCTTCCCGGTCGACGGCCCTTCCCGGCATCACGCCATATCGTTCTTCCACCCGGGCGAAAGCCTCCTCCGGGTCGAAATCCCCCACCACGGCCAGAATGGTGTTTCCGGGCCTGTAGTAACGGTCATAGAACGCCAGAACATCGTCTCGGGAGTAACTCCGGATCTCCTTCTCGGTCCCCATTCTCCAGCGCCGGATCCGGTGGGCGCGGAACGACATCTCCATCAGCTTCTCCCAGGCGTAGGGGTCGGGATTGTCGCACTTCCGCTTCAGCTCCTGGATGATGACCTCTTTCTCCTTCGCCATCTCCTCGGCGTCGAAAAGCGGGTTCAAGAGGGCGTCCGATTGAATCTCGAGCGCCTTAGCCAGGTTCCGGCTCCGGAAGACGGTGTAGTAATACGTCGAATCGTAGATCGTGGAGGCGTTCAGATACCCGCCGATCTCTTTCGTCTCCTTGGCGACGGCGCCCACGCCGCGCGAAGGCGTTCCTTTGAAGAACAGGTGCTCGATGTAGTGGGAGATTCCGGTCAGCGGGTCGGGCTCGTTGAAGTAGCCCACGTTCACCCACGTCAGAACGCAGGCCACCGGAAGGCAGCGGTCCGGGCGTACCAAGACCGTCAGGCCGTTCGGAAGTTTTCTCTTCTGAGCGTCGGAAAACAACGGGTTATCGTAACATTTTGCTCCGCGTCCGCCACTCTTCTTCCGTCACACGCGCGCGCGGATTCAGAACCTTGAGAACGAGGAAAACCGTGGGAAGAAGAAAGATGAAGCCTCCGGCGATCAGGAGCCCCCTCTCGCCGATCCATGCCGTGATCGCGAGGTTGAACAGGAGAACGCCGTAATACAATCCCGCCCCCAGGAAAGCTTGAAAGCGGAGCGGCCGGATTCCGATGTCCCTAAAGCCGGCGCTCATGAACTTCCGTTCCAGGAATTGGTAGATCGCCGCCGCCACCAGACCCACCAGGCCCCAGCCAAACGCGTTCGAAAGAGGAATCCCGAAATAATACCCGGGCTCGTCGTAAAAATAGATCCGGCCCAGGAACCACCGGTCCCCGAGAAGAGCCAACGGATCGATGACGACGTCGATCATCATCATGTACAGCGCCGTGAGGAACAGGACCTTCCAGCTCTGCCGCACGTCGAACGTGTCCATGAGCTGCGCATCCCACTTTTTCACATAAAGCGGCGCCACGGTCAGGAGCGCCATCGAGAACGAGGCGAAAAGAAGGAACGAATAAGACAGCGAGTCCATGAACGGGACGTTCGAAATGAAGAGCTCCTCCCCCCGCGTGGAGCCCGTGTAGTGATAAAAACCGTACGGGAAGCCGTTTCGTGTGGAGGAGAATTCCGATAGAAAGGCCAGGATCCAGGTGCCGATAAAGAACGTCAGAGTGCGCCTCAATCCCATCGACGGGATTGCGATGGCCAGAAACGCGGCAAGGAAAAGGAATACGTAGGGACGCAGGAGAACGGTTTTCCAAAGCAGGATCGGTAGGTCCATGGCTCAGGGTGGTGGAGGCTACGCAATTCCGGCCTCAACCGCCAGGAATCACAGGAAATGAGGAGTGATGAGGATTAAGGCCTAACAGGCTGCGGAAAAACTGGCATCGAAGTCCGCCGCCGGCGCGTGCCAAACAGAAGAAGGGTTGTTTAGGGGGAGAACGAGGCGGCCCTGGCCCGGTCGGAGTCAGGGGCTACTCGAAAGCAATTCGGCCTCGGACTGAAACATCTTCCCCGCCAGATTCTGATTGTGAATCCGGCATAAATGCCGGATGTTGTCTTCGTCGGAGGCTCCTCCAC
>JAZDIZ010000120.1:0-40065 GCA_043804515.1 Pseudomonadota bacterium
AACCCCCGTCCGAAAGCCGGTGCCGTCAAGCCTCTACACGCTTATCTCGCGGTTTGTCTTAGGCCTGCGATCTCCCACGAGCGGGATTCCGCAGGCGGCAGCCCGAGAATCATCTCGCAAACCGTTATTCGGGCGCTCCGGTTCGCCAGCCTGCTATTTTAACGTCCTTCCCAACTAGCAGGTGTCACTGGGTCGGACGTGCAGCTCTAGGCTGCCATTAAGAGTTGGTTATCAACTCAATTGCTCTACCCGTTTTACGAGGCCAGGTAGAAACCTCGGCGTGCCACTTGGCGGCGAAGACTCCCGTCGAAACCTGTCGCCCCCTCAATCAGCGCTCGTCTTACGCAAGCACCTCATGAGCGGTTGCACTATAGCTCCCCGCTCCCCCCGAGAAAAGCCCCCAAAAGGCATACCCCTGCCGTCCGCTCCAGGCAAGGTCCACAAGAAATGTTGCAAAGACATAGGAGAAATGCTTCATTCCTTCCGGAAATGAAGGACGTGCTTCCGCCGGGAAGCGGCAATTGATATTAACCTTTAGTTTTTGATAGTTAGGGGATTGAGATGGCAAAGCGAAAGAGAAGGGCGAAGAAGGGTTCTAAAAAGAAGGTGGCAAGAAAAGCCTCCAGGCGGATTAAGGCGCGGCCCCGAAAGGCTCGCCCGGCGAAAAAACGAGCCGCTCCGGCAAAACGGAAGGCTACGGCCCGGAAGGCCAAGGTTCGTCGCGCACCGAAGAAGAGATTGGCACCCCGGAAGGCCGCTCCCAAGAAGAGTGCGATCGCGAAGGCCGTCGTTACCACCACAGTCGTGACAGCCGGCGTGGTGGCCCCTCGGCCGGTACGAACGCCCGAGGCTTCACCGGCGGGGACGGAACCTTCCCGCCAGCCGTCTCGTCCGCGCCCTCAGCGCCCGGCATACGAGGAATTCGATACTTCCAGCAAGTACTTAGAGGACGAATATGCGCCGGAAGAAGCGGACGACGATTTAGCCGAGGACGATGACGACCTAGACTCGGACGAGGAAGAGGAAGTGGAGGACGAAGAGGACCCCGGGTTCTCCGCCGTGAAACGGGAACCTAAGATTGTTGTCCCGCCCGACGAAGAGTAGCCGTTTCATCGTCGGCCTGACGGGGAAGAACGCCGCGGGCAAGGGGGAGATCGGCCTCATCCTGAAACGCCTCGGGTACGCCTATTTTTCGCTTTCCGATGTCCTCCGCGAAGCCGCGGCCGCGCGCGGGCTTTCCCCCTCACGTGAGACCCTGATCCTACTCGGCCGGGAACTCCGCGAGCGCGGAGGCCCCGGTGTCCTCGCGGAAAAGACGATTCAAAAACTGGCCCAGGGTTCCTACGTCATCGACTCCGTCCGAAATCCCGCCGAAGTGGGATTGCTTCGCAAGGAAGGGCATTTTTTCCTTCTGGCCGTGGATGCCCCTCCCCTCGTGCGCTTTGAAAGAGCCCGGACACGAGGGCGGACCGAAAACGCCCCGACGCTCGAGAAATTTCTGGAACTGGAGGAGAGAGAGAATTCGGTCAGCCCTTTGGCCCAGCAATTGAACCAGACCATCGAGCTTGCGGATGAGACGATCCGGAACGACCGCGGTTTGGCCGAACTCGAGGATTCGGTTCGCGGCCTCCTCCTTCAGCGCAAATTTCCCTGTCCTGCTATTTGTTGAAAAAGTCCTTTACCGAATCATACGTCCCGACGATCTCGACTCCCACCTGATCGCCGTACGTCATGCCTCTAACCGTGACGTCGCTTCGAGACGCCACCCCCGGCCGATATGAGGGAGCATGCGAACAACTCAGGACCAGAGGAAATAATGCCAACACCAAGAGAACCAGCACCCGCCGCCGCCTCCGTCCCCAAATCAGGCCGATCGGGGCCAACAGCAGAAGCGAGACCCAGCCGGATGCCTGAGCCTTAAACGCGTACGTCACGATGTAATTTCTGCTGGCGGACGCGGTCAGGGACTCATTTACGGTGAACGGGATTTTCCGCCCGTCTACGTCAATGGCGGAAGATACGGCCACCAGACGGTCCCCCGTCCCCAAAGCGCCGTTTCCATCGGCGTCCTCGTAGAGCCTGGCCTCTTGCACGGAAGAAAGATCCAACGTTCCGACATCCGTATACGTGATTGCCGACCAGCTGATGGTCTCGTCCAGCGCCGTGAACGTCTGAAGGAGCATCTGCTGCTCGCCCGTGCCCCCCTGATCGTTCGATCTTCCCACATCCTGGATCAGGAGATGCGGGTTCCCGCCCCCGAGTGTCGCCGTCAACTCGAATTGATCGCTTGCGGATGAGCCGCTCGAGTTGTTGATGACCAGAAGGTGGTACGTGCACGTTCTGATGCGCGGAATCGACGCCGGCGTCAATGTCAGGGTCTTGTCGCTTCCCGAAAGTGCCGACGTCGAAAAATCCGCCTGCTGAGTCCCGCCTTCTGAGTCTACGACGACAGGTGAGGTCGTGTCCGGGTACGGGATCGAGAATTCGGCATCGCATCGCCCCGCCAGATCCAGATCGACGCCGGAACTCAGCGATTTGAGATGAAACTGGGCGGATGTGACGCCCGGGGGAACCGTAATGAAGTACTCCAACTTGGGGAAACCGGGCACGCAGTCGCCGAACGACGGACAAGGACTGAGATCCGGGAACGCGTGCTCCATCACGCCGGTCACCTTCGTGCCTGAAATGAGGCGGCCGTCCTCGTTCAGAAACAGGTTGATCTCGTTCGTCGAGCTTCCCTCGGTCACGCTCACCGGAGTAACGTCTTCACTTCCCCCCAGGGGGCTCACGTCGACGGCCGGGTCCCAGCTTTCGCTCGCGCCGCCGTACGATTCGCTGACGATGTACGGCGGATCCGGATCAAACACGTTGATCGCCAGAAAGATCGGCTCCATCCATGCGGTGTAGTTTCCGGTCGCGAGGTTTCCGCAGAGGTATCCCCCGTCCCCTGCCAGAACCTGATCGGAAATCCATGAGACGGCGTTGGCCCTTGGATTCGCCGCGTCCCGGCAGATCACGTTCACGCCGCGCACGCCGTCGCCGTTCCGGCGCAGGATCTGCCCCTTGAGCATGCCCCGGGCATCGTACGCCCCCGCCTTCGGATAGAGATATCCCAGGGAGAATGCGTCGTCGGGTCTCGGATCAAGAGACAACCCCGCAAGATTGGAGGGAATGATAGGGAACATGAGCGGAATGACGCTCTCGTTACTCTGCGCAAACGCCTCCTCCCAGTTCAACTGGACATGGGATGTGTTGAGCATGTGGCCGAATTCGTGCGTCAGCGTGAAGTTCAGCACATCCTCGTCGTTCCCGATGGAGGCGCCGTTCATGATCGCCAGGCCCGCAACGATTGAGTTGGTGGCATCGTCGAATGCCCCGGCTGAAGCCATCCCCAACGTCAATGCGGCTTGTCCCGCATCCCCACCCAGCAGGGCGGTCAGAATGGAACCATCCTCGTCAAAGATCACTACAGTGTCGTTCGTCGCGTTGCGGGGCGCTCCGGAAGCATCCCGCACGACGTATTGGAGGTAGTTGTCCACGGTAACGTCCTCCGGCAACGCGGCACCGGCGGAAAAGGTCACGTCAGCAATCGAAACGGCGTTCCACCGCGCCAGTGCCGCAGCGACGGCGTCGGTGGCCGTCGTATTGTTGATGCTTGAATTCAAGCGGCCCGGGTCGACGTGGTACACGATGGGAAAAGTCTTCCACGTGTACGGCGTGCCGTTCAAATGGTCGATGAATCCGGCCGCATGCACCGTCCAACCCGGCATCAAAAAGATGCATACCGCCGTACACCACGCGCGCGTCATGGGTTTCCCCCCGCCGCCCTGACCAGGTCTTTCAATTGAACGAGCGTGAACGGACGGTGCTCCGTTGTCGCGGCACCGGAGATACCCAGAGCCTTGAGACGGTTGAGCAGGGCCGTGTTCTTGACACCATGGAAGAGTGTCTGGTTTCCGGATTCGTTGGCGATCAGTGTGTTGTACGGCTTCGCGGGATTCAGGAAGCGGAACACGCCTTGTCCCAGCGCCAGCGGGCTGGCAAAACCTATCGAGCTCGGCTTAGGCAGAAACACCACTACACGGTCGCCGGGCGTGAAACGCGGCATGCCGTAGAAAAGCACTTCCAATTTACCGCCCGGACCCTTCTTGGCCGCTTGCCGGATCACAATCTCCGTCGAGGCCACGCCTTTGAACATCTCCTCAACACGAACCCTGGTCCGGATGGCCGGGATCCCGGACGGTCCTGAATAGTCTTCCTCATTACCCAGAACGGTTCCCATGAATACCTTCTGCGCGTTCGTCGCCAGCTTTTCGATGTTCACGGGAAGGATCAACGACGCCCACGCGGAGGGAGCCAGGAGCAGCCACAGAAAAAGAAGTCTTTTCACCAAGCAAACCTCACCCTGGCCAAAGCTTGGCCTCGAATAAACGACGGAACGCGATGGGTAGTAATCGGATTATATTCCAAAGAAGCCCCCTCCAGCTCGAGCACCAGCCACTCCGCCGGGCGGTACTGCCCGCCGATGCCTAAATCGAGGGCTATCGATTCGAACGATCGCCCGTGGCCGAAAAAGTGGTCGTAAAAGACACCCGCTCTCGCAAATGCCCCCCAAGGCTCTTCGGCAAGAAACCGCCAGAGGACCACGGCCCCCGGCTGGATCGATTTGAACCCTCCACCGAAAGAAAGGCTCACGGGGATTCCAAGGCCCCAATTTTCCGAGAGCGGGAAGTCGTACTCCGCACCCGTGCGGATCTGGTACGTCCCGAAATGATGGATGTTGTAAATGTAGCCCACGTTTATTGCCGGCCCTGAAAAAATCCGAGCGTGGGTTTCTTGTCTTTTCAATTCCGGCCGCTCCGAGGAGGCCTCGGCCTGCCCGCCGGTATCGAGCTTGGTTCCAAGGTGAATCCCGGATTTTTCAACCCATCCGGATGTCTCTCTTCCCCCGCCTTGAATGATCCGAACCCGATACCAGGCCGGCGTCTGGCTGATCACGTCCAGCTTGTCCCCTTTTTTAAGCCAGGCCAGAACCGGGGCCGCGTAATTCGGCTGGGCATAGGCGGCCACACTGTCCGACACAACCACCGCGGGATAGAGACGGACCGCCGGAGCCGCTGCGGCCCCCGGCGTGGATTGCGTTTGGGACGCGGGGAGCCGGCCGCGCTCTCCGTCCTGCGCGCCGGCCGAAATGGGCGTGCCGACCGCCGCCAGCACGATCCACAACCCGATAAGATTCAATCTTCGCATTTCTCGAAGTTCCCGTGCCTACGCTCTTTTGCGAAAAACCTTTCCAAACCTTCTGTTCGTTTTTATCCTAGAAAGATGGAGCGTGGAATGATGAAAAGCATGTGGATTTTTGTGGTTGCGGTGGCGTTGACGATCTCAATGGGGGCCTGTTCAGGCAAGAAAGGACCCGAGTCGGCGGCCAAAGCACCGAACACCCCCGCCGCCAAGGCGGACACTCAAAAGGCGGTGGAAGACACCACGGCGGCCACAAAGGACGGCATCACGGTGGTTAAGGCCGGCGCGTGCACGTCCATCGAGAACCGCCAGCCTGTGGGCGAGGCCGCGGTTTTCCCTCCCAACGTAGGCCGCCTTTATCTTTATTCGAACCTTCGTTCCGTTTCCCCGGAACCCACATCGATTCTTCACGTCTGGAATTTCAACGGCAAGAAAATGGCCAGCGTGACGCTTCCGATCAAGGGCGCCACTTGGCGGACGTACAGTTCCAAGACCATAGACCCGTCGTGGTTGGGGGAATGGCGCGTGGATTTGGCTACGCCCAAAGGGGAAGTCATCAAGAGCGTCACGTTCCGGGTGGAACAAAAGAAATAGTCGTTTTTCGCCATAGATAGGCGGGATTGCGCTGTTTTTGGGCACCCGTATCTGGGCAACTAGTTAGTATTATTCGGTTTATTCCGAAGAATTCCGGCACGATTCTTGGAATTGAAGGGTTCTAGCATGCTTAGAACACTTCAATTTCTCTTCGGCGTAATCCTGACCGTGGCGGCGTTTCATCTCTCGTTCACGTCCTGTGGGAGCAGCAATTCGGACCCGACGCCGACTCCAACACCCACGGCCACATGGACCGCCGCGAGTACGACGACGGACTACAATTTAACGCTTTTCGCCAAGGTTTCAGCCACGTGCCCGCCTCATGCCGATCCATGTGTTTTCAACGCCGACCAGTGGGGAGCGGATCTGGTGACCGGTTCCAATGTAGGTCCGGACGGCCCCCTTGCTTCCAATACCGACGGCTTCATGTGGCGGCCGGCCAGTCTGGGCCTGGTGGACAGTTCCTCAATCGAATTCACGTGGAACAGCCAGGTGGTCGTAACCCGGATCAACCTGTACGACGACCCGATCAAGGACTCGCAGATCACGTCGGGTTTCGTCCACTTCACCAACAGCAAGGACAACACGCTCACGTTTACGGACTTGAATTTCTACACGAGTCAGGCTCCTGCCGATGACGGGAAGACCGCCCTGGCGTTGACTTCCAATACGAGCAACCCGGTGACGGCGGTACGCGTCTCCATCCTTACACATAAGACCCCAACCGGCGCCACGCTGCCTCCCAGCCTGCGGAAAATCGAGGTCATCGGCCATAGGGTGGATGAAGTCATCGCCGAAGGTGAAATCAGGCCCTATGTGAGCATTTACACCGTCAGCTCTATCTTCAATTCATACGATGCCGGTTTTAACAACGGGCCCAACCGGTCGTTCAAGATGAAAGACGACGACCCAGGCAGCTATTGGGCATCAACCAACGGTTCGAACGCCCGCGTGGAATGGTCGCTAGACCGCCTCTACACGATCACGAAGATCGTCTTAAAGGATATTTCGACGGGAACGTGGACGAGCGGACAGCTCCTTTTTATGGATGTTTCGGGAGACCAGCCGCACGCCTTTACGAAGGCCGGAGACGGAACCGCCATGCTCACGCTCACGGACACGATTCAATCCCAACACATCCAAGTGCAGCTGACCGGCGCCACGGCGACCAACAGCGGGCTCGCCGATATTTCCATCACGGCGTCCTACACGCCACAATAAAACAGACCCGGAATCTGGTGTCGGGAATCCGTATGCCGGAACCGGATCAGGTGTCCGAAAAATCTTAGGCGGCGGGCAATCAGGCACCGGTCCCCGTGGCCGGCAACAGGCAACAACACGTTTTACGGATGCCGGATCACCGGGACTGGGACTGCCGCCCGCCTGCCTGATGCCCGGATCTCGACTGTCCCGGTGCCGTGCCCCTCTACTTTTTCAACCTCTTGATCTGAGCCTCCACTTCGCCCCGGTTGGAAGCCTTGGGCTCCAGCTGGAGATATTTCTTAAGCGCCTGCGTCGCGTCCTTCGGCATGTCCTTCTTGGCATAACTCATCCCCAGGAAGTAGTGGGCCTCGCCGTTTTTCGGTGAGGCTTTCGTGGCCTGACCCAGGAGATCCACCGCCTTATCGTAATCCCCGTTTCGGTACGAAAGCTTGCCGAGACCAACCTGAGCCGCGACGTCCTTGGGATTCGTGGCCAGCTCGTTCTCCAACTCCCTTTCGGTCTGCTCGTCCGTGCTTTCCTTGGCGAACGGGCTCTCCAGGTCCGCCCTGCCCTTCGCGTTTCCGAGGGAATCCACGCCGATCGCCTTGCCGAACTGTTCGGCCGCTTCCTTGGTCATTCCTTTCTTCTGATACGTCTGCCCGAGCTGGTTGTACGCCTCCGAATATTTTGGGTCGAGGCGCGTGGCCTCCTTGTCCCGGGCGATGGCGTCATCCAATCTTCTCTGCCGGATCGCCACGGTGGCAAGTCCGTGGTAGGCCGGGGCCAGCTTCGGATCGTATTTCTTGGCCTGATTGAATCGATACTCCGCGCCGCCGAGGTCGTTTTTTCGCAGCATCAGCTCTCCCATCAACACCTGGGCCTTGGCGAGACCCGGCTCCTCCAAGAGGGCGCGTTCCAGAACCGAAACGGCGTTCTCCGTGCTGTTTTGCGCCGCGTAGGCCTCCCCCAGTTGATAGAGCGCCTGTGCGTCCCTGGGATTTTGCGCGGTGTACTTCTGGAGCAGGTCCGCCGCGCGAGACGGTTGCCTTTGCGCCATGTAGTAATCTGAAAGTCCGAACACGGCGCCCCTTTGATTCGGATTGATCTTCAGGATTTCCTCGTACTGCGTGGCGGCCGTTTTGTAATCCTCACGGCGGAAATTCACGTCCGCCAGATCCACGCGGGCCTCCAAATAATCCGGTTTGAGCGCGATGGCCTGCCGGAGGGCTTCCATTCTCTGAGGCTCCTCGCCGGGCGCATCGAACAGCTTCGATTTTTCGTACCAGGCTTGGGCATTTTTCGGATCGAGACGGATCGCCTGATTGAAGGATTTTAGAGCTTCGGCTTTCTTCTTCTGGGCGGCATACGTCAGACCCAGTTCGAAATGCGCCTGAGGTTGCTCGAACGCCAGTTCGGTTGATGCCTTAAGTTCCTTCTCCGCTTCCGGATAGTTCTTCGTCCGGCGCTCAAAAATTCCCAACCGCAGATGCGCTAGCGCGTTCTTGGGGGCGACCGCCACCGCCTGGTGATACGCCTTCTGGGCTTTTCCGTACTCCTTCCGGTCCCAATAGAGATCGCCCAACTTCGCCTGGCTTTCGGCATCCTTCGGATTGAGTTCCACGGCTCGGTTTAGCGCTGCTCGGGACTGGTCGAGCTCCCCAAACGTAAGCAGCACCGCGCCCAGTCGGGCGTATGCGATTTGTTCGGAAGGAGCCAGTCGGTTGACCTCGCGGTACACCGGCACCGATTCTTTCAGCTTGCCGCTCTTTTCCAACGCTGCGGCGAATTTGAGTTTGATGCCCGCGTCCGAAGGTTTGAGGGCCGACGCTTTTTCGTACGCGTTCGCCGCTCCGGACCAATTCCCGGCGGATGCCAAAGCCTCACCCCGGCCCAAGAAGGCGCCCGCGTCTTTGGGATCCAGGTCCGAGGCCTTCCCGTACGCATCCGCGGCCCCCGGGTACTTTTTCAGCTGTGCAAGCGACCAACCCAGGCCCAGAAACGCCTCTTTGTTCTTCGAATCGGCCGCTCCGGCTTTCTCGTACGCCTGCGCGGCGCGCTCGTAGTCTTCCGCTTTTCGGAGCGCCTTGGCGAAATCCATCTGATACTTGGCATTCGCGGGTTCCAGGATCGTGGCCTTCTCCGACGACGAGACGGCCGCGTCCGCGTTCCCCGCCCTCAGGTACAGCCGGCCCATCTGCCATTGGGTGTTGGCCCTTTGCGGATCGAGAGACGCCGCCCGCCGGAATTCCTTGAGCGCCAAATCATCCTTCCTCTGCGCCACGAAAATCTCTCCAAGGCGCTCGTGGACGTGAATGTTTTTCCCGTCTAGCTCCGTCACGCGTTGGTAACACTCCAATGCGTTGGTGAAGGCAGGAAGGTCGAAGTAGAGATCCCCCAAGAGCAGAAAGCCGTCCTTGTGCTTCGGAAGCGCTTTCGTAAGCGCACGCAGGGAGGTCCGGGCGCCGGCGACGTTTCCGGCTTTGATCTGAGCTTGAGCCAGATCGAAGTAAAGCGCGGGTTTCGAAGGATTGAGCTGCACCGCCGTTCCGTATGCTTTGGCCGCCGGATCCCATTTTTCCGTTTTGGCGTAACATTCGGCCAGAGCCAGGGACGAGGCCCCCGTCGGCTTTTCGAGCTTGTGGAATTCCTCGTACGCCCGTGCAGCCTCCTTCCAGTCCTTTTCTTCCTTTTCGAGCCCGGCCAGCTTGAGCCATGCATCCCCACGTTTGGGGTCCGCCGCAGCGACCTTTCGAAGTATGGCGATCGCGTCGGAACGTTCCCCTTTTTGCTCGTGAAGAAGGGCGGCTCTCATTCCGGCGTCCGTCCGTTTGGGGTCGGCGGAGAACGCGGATTCGTACGCCTCGATCGTGCGAGGCGTGTTTCCTTCCTTTTTCTCGAGGGCGGTGCCCAACACGAACGCGGCTTCCGCGTCCTGGTGATCCAATTGAGCCGCCCGGTCCAAATAGGAAATGGCCGCATCGACGTTCTTGAGATGCCATGCGCTTAATCCGGCCATCCGAGCGGATCGGCCGTCGGACGGCTTGAGCTCAAAGGCTCTTTGAAAGCTCTTCAAAGCGTCGGCATACCGCTGGCCCGCGTAATCCAGGTCTCCGAGATTGCGCCAGGCATCGGCATCCTTTTCATCCAACGCCAGAACACTCCGGTAGGCGCTCTTCGCCAGTTCCCTCCGTCCGCTTTCGCGATACAGCTCCCCCAGCCGGCGGAAGTGTTCTTTTTTCTTCGGTTCCAGTTTGGATAAGGCTTCTTCGGCCTCGGTTTCTCCCGCCGAATCCTTCGAAGCCAGGCACACGGCGGCCAATCCGGACCAAGATGCCGCGTCCTTGGGTTCCAGTGCCGTCGCCTTTCGGTAAAACACTTTCGCCTGGGACCAGTCTTTCTTGGCGGCCCACGCTTCCCCAAGGTTCGCATATGCCTCGGCATAGCGGGGATCGAGAGTTACGGCCCGGTTGAAATCACCGATGGCTTCGTCAAGCTTCTTCTGCCGAAATGCGGCCTCACCCAGGAGGTTCGTCAGAACCGGATCGTTGGGCCGGATCTTTCGCGCCTCTTCCAGATTTCGTTCCGCCGCCGGATAATTTCCGTCTTCCAGATCCATCCGCGCCGCCCCGGCCAGGGCTCGGAAACGAACGGGAGACCCGGGCTTCGACGAATTGTTGAAATAGGCCAACGCCTCGCCCTTCTTCCCTTCCTTTTCCAGGATTTCCCCCATCAAAAGGTTCAGTTCCGGATCGTCCGGGTGGAATTTCAATCCTGCCTGCACTTCCGTTTCCGCCGCGGCGGGCGAGTCCTCTCCCAAAAGAGCCTGTCCCAGATAGAGATGGGAAGCTGAATCGCGCGGATCGGCCTGCAAGGCCAGGCGGGCGGATTGCTCGGCTTCAACGTATTTTTTCTCGCCCAAGAGCAGGGAGGCTGCTTCCCTCCGGGCCTCCAGGTTCGCCGGCTGAAGCTTCGAAGCAGCCTGGAACTCCGCAAGCGCGGCGTCGCGCTTCCCCTGGCCCGAAAGCGCCTTCCCCAGGGCCAGATGTGCCGTCAATTCATCCGTCGGATCGAGCGGCGTCGAAAGCACCTGGCGAAGCGCGCGTTCCGCCTCCGGATAATTTTTCTGCTTCAAATAGATCTGCCCGAGGCCCATCCGGTAGCGCCCTTCATTCGGCGCCAGGCGCGCGGCGGCCTCGAACTCTTCCGTGGCCGCATTCACGCGGCCCGCATCCAGATAGGCCTTTCCCACGCTTTCACGCACCCGGGCCTCGTTCGGATGGTCCGTTCGAACCGCTTCCAATGCCTCGATCCCTTTCGCCCGTTTTCCTTCCCGGATATCCAGGAGGGCTATGCCGATCCGCGCATCAGCGTCCTTGGGACCCAACTCCAGGGCTTTGAGGAACGAACGCCGGGCTTTCCCCCAGTCCTTCTGGTCCATATAAACCTGACCGCTGGCCGCGTGTGCCGCAGCCAGGCGCGGATCGACTTCAAGCGCGTGCGAGAAGGCGATCAGGGCTCCTTGAGGGTTCCCTTTCAGACGCTGCACGCGGCCGATCCCCATCTGGGAGTGCGCGTCGTTCGCGTTGAGCAGGATCGCCCTCTTATAGTGATCCAGCGCCTCCTCGGCCTTTCCCTGGGCCTCGTACACGCGCCCGAGCCACTGCTGGACCTTCCAGTCCCTGGGCGCGCTGGATTCCGCCTGCTCCAGCACCGGCAAGGCCTCGGACCATTGCCCGTTCCGGGCCAAGGCAATTCCCTTCTTCAGGAGTTCGTCCGATGCGGCGGCGTGTATTGAAGGTGCCGCCAAAAGGACCGCAAAGAGCATGAAAAAAACGATTCGTCGTCCACGCACCATCGAAAAACCCTCCCGGTCGAAAAGCGTTGCCAAACTAGTGTAATCTATACGGAGCCGTGATAAAGATCGCAAACTTAACGCATTGCATTTTTCTTCCCTCTCGTGACTAACTCCCTGTAAAAACCTTCCTTTTTAAGAGAAATGGAAGAAAGCACGTCCACCAAGATCCTCCTTCGCTCCAAGGATTTTGAATCCCTGGAGCGCCGGTATCAGGCGCAGGGGGATTGGTCCAAGCTGGCGGCCTTGTATCAGGAGTCCGTCCACCAGGGGATCGACCAAAGGCTCGCGGTTCAAAGGCTCCTCAAGGCGGGAGTTCTGTTGCGCGACAAACTCAAGCGCCCCAAAGAGGCCGTCCGCTGTTTCGACGCCGTCGTGGGAATGCACCGCGGTTGGATCGACTCGGAGAAGGGAAACGTTCCCAAGTCGGACCACTTTTGCGAGCTCGGAAAAATCTACATGGAGGTCATCCGAAATCCCGAGAAGGCCGTCGAATCGTACGTGCAGGCCTTCGAGCTGGACCCCTCCAAGACCCATCTAATGACGGTCCTGGGGGAAATTTACCAGGGAAAAGTCGGATGGCCCGAAGTGATTTCCCAGGCTCGCGCCGAAGCCGGCAGCGCCGAGGACGTAAAACTGAAGGCCAAGTTCCTGGAGGAAATCGCCGACATCTACACGTTCATTCTCTCCGATTCCGAACGCGCCATGAAGATGTACCGCGAGATTCTTAAGCTGGACCCCAGCAACCGGAAGGCCCTGGAGGCGCTCGAAAGCCACCTGATCAAGGGGAAACATTGGAGCGAGTTGGCGGAGTTCTATCTCGATTTGAAAGCGCGCGCGGCGAACAACGACGAAGTCATCTCGATCCTCACCCGGCTCGGTCTGATCTACCGGGACAAACTGAATGAGCCGATGGAGGCAGCCCGGACCTACGAGGAAATCCTCGGCCGCCAGCCCAACAACTTTCGGATCGCGGCCAAGCTCGCGCAACTCAAGGAGGACAAGGATGTCTGGAAGCAGGCGATCTCCTTGCTGGAGGAGACGGCGCGAAAAGCGAAGAGCGCCACGGAGCGCGTTCCCATCCTGCTCCGGCAGGCCACCATCGCGGAGACTTTCCTGGATGACCGGACATTGGCCGGTGAGCGCATCGCGGAGGCCTTGGGCCAGGCCCCAGCTCACCCCGAAGCTCTGACAAGGGCCGTAGCTCTCTGGTCCTCCAGAAACGCCTTTGCCGACGTCGCGGACGCTTACGACCGCGCCGCGCGGGAGGCCGGCCCGGCCCAGATCCGAATCGACGCCCTCAAAAGACTGGTTCAAGTAGCGCTGGACAAATTGAACGAGCCTACACGGGCCGTTTCGGCGCTGGAAGCCGTCCTGCGAGAAGCTCCAAACGACGCGCCCTCCCGTGATCAACTCCTGGCGCTCTATGAATCCCTCAAGATGTGGGGTCCCTTGGAGCGCTTTCTCACTTCGGCCCTTCCCGCCCTCTCCCAGGAGAACCGAAAGCCTTTGCTCCTTAGGCTTGCGTCTCTCAAGGAACATTCCCTGGCGGACCCGGCCGGAGCGACGGCGGCATACGAGCAACTCCTCGAATTCGACGCAGGCTCCCCGGAGGCGTTGGAGGCTCTGGAACGGCTCTACCCGGCTCAACGGCGTTGGAACGACCTCATCAACGTCTACGAGATCCGGGCGGAACAGCTGCGCGCCCATGCCGACCAGGCAAAGCTGTATCTCGCCCAGGCCCGGATCTTCGAGGAAAAGATCGGGGACATGGCCCAAGCTGCGAAAGCCTACGAGAGGGTTTTGCTCCTGTTGGACGACCCGACACCCGTCTTTGCCCGCGTGGAACAGATTTATTTCAACGAAAAACTCTGGCCGAACTTGGCCGCCTTGTACCGCCGAAGCCTCGCCAAGATCCGCGCCCCTGAGGAACAGACCCGGATCCTGTTCAAGATGGCCGAGCTCTATGAACAGAAACTGGGCCAGGTGGACAACGCCCGGGCCTGCCTTGAATCGGTCCTGGAGCGGGCACCAAAGGACCTTCCGGCGCTTAGAAAGCTGGAGCGCATTTTCGAGGAACGCCAGCAATGGCCGCAACTGATCGAGATTTATCGCAAGGAGTTCGAAGCAACCGCCGATCCGTCCGAAAAAGTCCCCGTCTACCTCAAAGCCGGCGAGCTGTTTTTAAGAAAGCTGAACGACAACAAACGAGCCGAAGAATGCTTTCTGCGGGTTCTCGAGTTGGAGCCGGAAAACCGCGTTTCCCTCGAGTTCCTCACCGATTTTTACAGGCAGAGTAATCGCCACGAGGATCTCCTTCTTCTCCTCAAGAACCAAATCCAGCTCACCAAGGAAGCACAGCCGAAGGCCCGCCTGTATTTCGAGATGGGGCGCCTTCTGGAGAGATCGGTCCGCCGGGAGCAGGAGGCTGTGGCGTCGTATGAATCCGCCCTCGCCCTCGACCCCACCCACGAGGAAGCCCGCCGCTCCGTAGCCGACCTTTACCGGAAAGAGCAGCGATGGGCCGACCTCGCCAAGACATTCATGGGCGAATTGGAACACACGCGTGACCGGCTCCGGGGAGCCCGGTTGGCCAAGGAGATCGCCTCTCTCTATGCCTCCCGCTTGGACCAACACGACAAGGCGATCGAGTATTACACCCGCGCCTGGGAACTCAATAACGCCGACACGGACGTGCTCCGCCGGTTGATCGCCGCTTACGAGCACCTCGGGGATCTCAAGGCGGCCCTCCCGCACTATGAGCGCCTCTTTGGCTCCACGCAGGCGGATCCGGAACGCGCCCAACTTTGTCTCCGGATCGGAGAGCTGTATCGCACGTTGCACCAGGACCCAAAGCGTGAGGCGGAATGGTACGAGCGCACGTTCTCATTCGACCCGTCCAATGTGACGGCGTTGGAGCGCCTGCGGAAGTCCTACGCGGAGCTGGAAAACTGGAGCGGGCTGCTCACGATCTACGAGCGCCTCCTTCTAGGGATTCAAGGCCTGCCCGCGGCAAGGCTTCACTATCAGATCGGGGAGATTTACGAGACACAACTCGGACAAAGCGACCGGGCGGTCATGGCTTACCAGGTGGCTTCGGAACTGGATCCTTCGTTTGTCGAGCCCCTCAAGGCCATGCGTCGCCTTCTCCAACGCGAGGAGAACTGGGGGGAGTACTTAAAGACCGCCCAAGCCGAGGCTCAGCTTACCCAGGACCCCGCCGCCCGCACCGCGCTTCTGTTCGAAATCGGGCATCTGTGGAGGAACAACTTTCTGCAGATTGACCGGGCAATCGCTTCTTTTGAGGAGGCTCTGCGCCTCACTCCCGAGCACGCGGCGGCACTTGAACAGCTCTCCGAACTCTTTTTGGAGAGAAAGAACCCGGAAGCCGCGTACCGGGTCACTCAGAAGGCTTTGGCCGTGATTTCGGAGCCCGATCGAAGAAAGCTGCTTCTGACGCGCCTCGGTAACCTGGAATTGGATTGGAGGAAGAACACCGACGGCGCCGCCCGAGCCTTCCGCGAGCTTTTATCGCTCGAACCCCGCAACGTCACGGCCATGGACCGCCTGGCCGACGTGGCGGCCCTCGGCAAGGACTTCAAGGGAGAACTCAGCGCTCTTCAAATGCGCCTGGAGGTCGAGGAGTCCCGGGAGAGGAAGGCGGCCCTCTTGTTCCGCATGGCGGAGATTTGGAAAGGCCCGCTGGCTTCCCCTTCCAACGCCGCGGAGGCCCTGAACGCCCTTCTCAAGCTGGACCCCGCGAACGCGAAGGCACTGTCGCTCTTGGGCGAGGTGATCCCGAACCAGGAACAATGGAAGCGCGTGGCTGAAAACATCCTCTCCGAGCTGTCGCGTACCAAGGCCGTCGAGACCTTCCTTCGGGCCTCTCGCTCCATCAGCGCCGTCTACGCCACGCGCCTAAAGCAGCCTCGGGAGGCCATCCGGGTCCTACGCAACGCTCTGGAAGGTCACGGAGACCGGGAGGACGTGCTGGACGATTTGATCCCGCTCTACGAGCTGACGGGAGAACATCTTGCTGCCGCCGACGCGTCGCTGCGCCGCGCAAAGCTGCTTAAGTCCCCCAAGGACCGTGCCCGAGCCCTATTCGGCGTGGCCCGCCTCTGGGCCGACACGCTCGAAAACCCCGTTGCGGCCATTTCGGCCCTAAAGGAGGCCCTTGATCTGGATCCGGAACGAGCGGAAGTCCTCGACCGTCTCCTGGAACTGGAACTCAAGGTCGAGAATTGGAAGGGAGCGGACGAGCTCCTATCCAAAGTTCTCAAGAAAGCCGACCTCAATTCCAAGCGGATGCAGGAACTCACGTTCCGGCGCGCTTTCCTGTCGGCGGACCACCTCGGGAATCCGGATGAAGCGGTCACGCTCTTGGAGCGTCTTGTGGCGGCCGCTCCCGACCATCGCCCAGCGCTGGCCCGCCTTTCAGCCCTTTACGAGGCCCGAAAGGATTGGCAAAGCATAGCCCGCCACATGGGCCATCTCGCTGATCTTCTCCACGGAGGCGAAGCGGTGGAGCTCAAGACGCGACTGGCACGCCTGTATGAAACGGAGCTCAAGGACCTGTCACGCGCCCTGGCCGAGTACGAAGGCATCCTCAAAATCGAGCCCCGCAATCGGGACGCGCTATCCAAAATCGCGCATGTTCACGAAGTCCGCCGCGACTTCGACGCATTGGTGGGGGCTCTCCAGCTTCAGGTACCGTTCGCCCAAACCCCCGCGGAACTTGCCTCGATCTACAAACGCCTCGGACACGTATTTCGCGACCAGCTCAAGGATTTGAAGAGGACGATCGAGTTTTTTGAGCGCTCGCTGGAGCAGGATCCCACCCAGGCCGACCTCTCCGACTTCCTGGCTTCGCGATTCCGGGAGGAGAAACGATTCGTCGAGCTGAGTGAGGTATTGGAGCGGCGAGCCGCACATGTCCCCCCGGAGGAGGCCACCCGGATCTATCTCGAGCTGTCCGAAATCTGGAATACGAGCCTCCAGAACCCGATTCGGTCCCTGGAATTTCTCGATAGGGTCCGCACGTTGGACCCCTCCAATGTCCCGGCCCTGACGAAGAGCGCCGAAATCCATTCCAAGAACGAGAACTTCCGCGCTTTGGCCGCCGTTTATCAAGAACTCGCCCGCGTCTCGCCGACTCCCCAAGATCGCCTTTCGGCCCTCGTTCAGCTCGGGAATTTGCAGATGGATTCTTTGGCCTCCCCGCACGAGGCGGTGGAGACGTACCGGAAAGTCCTCTCCGTCGATCCCAATCATGACGGCGCGCTGGCGCGCCTTCGCAGTCTCTTCGGCCGCGACGGGCGATGGAGCGATCTGACCGGGATTCTGAAGGTGCTGATCAAGAACGCCAAAGGTGGCGAACCGCGCTCCCTCCTTCGGGAATTGGCGCGAATCGAATTGGACCGCCTCCGCCAACCGGCACAGGCCGTCCGTACGTTGACGTTCCTCTATCAAATGGCGCCGGATGAGGACGTATTCGCCGAGCTTTCGAAACTCCACGAATCCCAAGGCGACTTCGAGGATCTCGCGAAGCTTTTGGAATCGCGCCGCAAAGCGCTTGCGAAGGATCCCTCCCATCTGGCGCCGGTCTTGAAACAGCTCGGCGGCCTTTACGACGAACGTTTGGGGGAAACGAAGAAGGCCGTGAGCTGCTACGAGGATTTTCTCGCATCGGCTCCCAACGATCTCGAAACCCTCTCGCGTCTCGAGGCCCTCTATCGGAAATTGAACCGGCGGGAAGACGCCGCACGGATCCTCGAACAACGCGCCTCACTTCTCCCCCACGGCGCGGACCGGTCTACGCTGTTGGAGTCTCTGGCCACTCAGTTCCGGACTCAGAAACGGCTCCAGGACGCCGTCCGGTGTTTGCGGCAGCTTGCGCAGGATCCCGCCGAAAAGGCCGGTGCCTTGGAGCGAATCGTGGACGTCTACGAGCAGGGTTCTTTTCCGAAGGAGCTGAGCGAGACTCTCCGTGAACTCTTGCCTGAACTCAAAGAGCCGCATCGAAGGGTCCCCAGGCTTGTCCAACTTGCGCGACTGCTGGAGGGCGGTGATGAAACCGCCGCCGAGGCCGAGCGGATGCTGCGCCAGGCCTGTAAAGAGGTCCCGCACGACGCTGCCGCCGTGGAGGCCCTCAAAGGTTTCTACGTGCGTCGGAAGGATTGGAAGAAAGCCGCGGCCCTTCTGGAGGACGAATTGGAAGCTCAGAAGGACCCGCGAAACAAAACGCCGTTGCTCCGGGAGCTCGCCGAAATCTACGGCGGTCCGTTGAAGAGTGAGGAGCGGGCGGCGAAGTTGTACGAGGAACTGATCCGAATCGTGCCCCATGAAATGAACGCCATCACCGTCCTCGCGGAGATCTATTTCAAGAAGGGATCGTGGAGCGAAGCGGCTCCCCTGTTCGATCGATTGGTGAAGGTCAGCGCGTCCAAAAAGGACCCCCGAGGCGCCGCCACGTTGTTTTTCAAGTTGGGAACCGTCATGCGGAATCTGGGGCGCACGGAGGAGAGCCTGATCCAATTCAACCAAGCGCTGGCCTATGACAACGAGCACGTCGGATGCCTGAGGGCGTTGGCCGACCTCTACTTCCAGCTCGGACAGTGGAACAACGCCCTACTGATGCTCAAACGTGTTCTGGCTCTCGGCAAATCCGAAGACAAACCTTTCTTGGAGCAGAACTATTACAAGCTTCTTCAAACACTGGAATATCTGAACCAAACCGACGAGGCCTTCCGCGTGTTCGCTCAAGCACGCCCCTACATTCAGGACCACCTCGCTTCGCAAAAGCTCTTGGCGAATCTCTTTTTCCGCAACGAACGATGGGAGGACGCCTATTCCACGTTTCACCGTGTATTGGCGCTCTCGCCGTCGGCCACCGATCAGATTCTGGCTCATCTTTCGTTGGCGTCGATCGAGTTCAAACAAAAGGGAAACCCCCAGGCGGCTCGTGAGCATCTCGGAGCGCTCTTCAAGGTGGAAGAAAATCACAAGAACGGTTTGGAGCTTTATCTGGAACTCTGCGAGGCCGAGAAGGACTGGCCTGAAGCCATTCAAACCCTCGAGCAGCTGGTTTCCTTGGAACGCGACCCGGCCTCCCTTTCCCGCTTGTACTACCGTCTCGGGCAGATCTTGGATCGGGAATCCGGCGATCTACGAAAGGCAAAGGACTACTACCTCCGGTCCATCGAATTGGGTCCGGGAAGGACCGAAGCGGCCCAGGCGCTCCAGCAATTCTGCAAAACCCAGGAGGATTGGCGGGAGCTGGCCGACGCCTACGAAAAACTGGCCGGCAAGTTGAAACGGAAAGGAAGCCTCAAACAGGCGGCTAATTTCCAGCTCGCCCTCGGGATCCTTCTCGTGGACCAGTTGAATGATCTCCCGCGCGGAGTCCAGGCGCTTCGGAACGCCCTTGAATTCGAACCGGAGTTCGAGCCCGCGCTTCAAGCCTTGGCCCGGGTCCTGGCGCGTTCCCCGGCTTCACAAGGCGAGGCGGGCGCGCTCTATGAGCGCCTCGTTTCACGAGCGCCTTCCGAACCTTCATACCTCCGGGAGGCCGCGGACCTGTTCGAACGGGTCCACGAGACGGATCGATCCTTCGTGTTCAAGAGCATCCTCGCGGCGCAGAACGCCGCTTCCGAGAGTGAGTTGGCGTATCTCGAGGCTCACAGCCTAAAGCCGCTGCTCCCCGCCAAGGGCGCGACCGACCTTTCCGCCCTGGAGGCCCTCCTGCCCGAGGAGATGGTTTCCACGACGGCCCGTCTTTTCTTCGAGACCGGCGAAAGCCTGATCCCCATTTACACGAGCCGCAATCAGGCGGAATCGATGCTGAGCGCAACCGAGGTGGTCCCGGAACATACCGTCGATGATTTTGAAGAGATCGCTAAGACGTTGGCTTTGGATCTAAAGAAATCGTCTCTCATCTTTTCAACGTCCGTAGCCGAGACGAAACTGGAATTCACGTTTCCGGCCACGTTGGCCGTCGGGCCCGGTCTCTATAAACTGCGCCGCCCCGTCCAACGCTTCGTCCTCGCCTACCAGTTGGTTGCGATCCGGCTGGGATACCGGGTGCTCCGCACGCTTCCGGTGGAGGACGCCGAGGATCTCCTGGACGCGCTCTATGCGATGGCTCAAAACCGGAAACCTCGCCGGGAGGGAAGCGAAGCCATCCTCACGGCACTCCGCAATCAGACTCCGAAGAAATCTCTCCAGGCGATTACCCAGGTCCTCGCCGACTCGGATCGAAAAGCCGTGGTTCCCGTAAGCCGGTTGATCCGCGCGTTCGAGATGGCCAACTTGCGTTGGGCCAGTCTCTTCACACCGGACCTGACCGCTTCGTTGGAAGGAACAAAACATTTGGAGGGCGCGCGAACCGAGGATTTGCTCTCCTTCTTCATCTCCGATTCTTATCTCTCCTGGCGCAAGAAACGGCTAAGCTAAGCCGCAGAATGCCGGTCGTTCCGTCCTTCCAACTCTTTTACGACAAGGCACCGATCGCGGAGATTCCGATGAACCGGTCCCCGTTCGTTATCGGAAGAAAAGCCGGCTGCAGCCTGCGTTTGATTGAAGGGTCGGTTTCCCGTGAGCATCTGCGGGTTATTCTCCACGCCGACGGCTCGCTCGCAGCGGAGGACCTTTCCAGCACCAACGGCACGTATCTCAACGGCCAGCGCATCGTCCGCCGGGTACTCCATCCCAACGACCGGCTCGTGGTGGGGCGCCTAAGTTTGGTTTTCCACCATCTGAAACCGGAAGAGCTGACCGTGTCGCCCAAGGGATTCCTTTCGCGCGTGCTGAAGAAGAAGGAAGCCGTCCCGTTCTGCGCGGCGAAAGGGGAATACGTCCTCCCCCTCGTCGACACGATGACCGAATTCGACGCGGTCTCGTACGCCATGGTGGCGGATCGCGCGGTAGTGGATGAGAAGAAGCTCCCCGCATCGTCCTACGTTCGGGTGGTCCCTCGCCTTCAAATGCTGGCCCAACAGGGAGGCCGCAAGGAGGAAATCACAAAGTTCAGCGTATCGCAGACCGTGTTCGACGGGATCGAGGGTCCCACCATGAGCCTGCGCCCGGCTCCGCTTCCCGTCCTCCCTGAGGGCGGGTCCACAAGGAAACGTCTGCGCATCCCCTGGAAAACCATCGAGTTGGTTCTGATTCCCGTCATTCTCGTCGTCGTCGGTGTGTTGATGGGCCGCTATTTCGTGAAAATCCGCATCCAAGCCGAATGGGAGCGGGCCGAGAAGCACTGGACTGCGCGGCTCGCGCAGGTCGCATCGCAGTATCAGTACGCCGAGGACTCCGCTTTTTCGGAGCCCGCCCCCTACGCGGCGGCCGGGCCCCGCCGTGCCGTCCCTCTTTCGGTCGACGAGGTGTGGCGGCGGATCGACGCCCGCCCTGCGCTCCGGAATTTTCTCCTGTTCGAGATCCTGGATGAAGTTCTGGCCAGCGAGGATTTCAAATGGTCCCTCGCCGACGCTTTACGGAATCTGGCGCGGCTCTCGAGTGTCACGAGCCGTCTCCCTTCGGTAAAGAAGTTCCAACTCGTTCTGAACATGGAAGCCCCGCCGTTCAAAATGGAGGGCCTCTCCGACAGCCACGTTCTCTTTCTTTCCGAGTCCGGATCCGCGCCCCCGGCCCAAAGTTACGCCGAGTACCGGGCGGACATGACGGCTCGGCTCGGCTCCGTCTCGAGCTGCGCCGGCGTGCGCCGCGCGGCTTCGCCCGGGAAGGTCGTCATGGCGTTCACCGTCAACGCGTCCGGCCGGATTGGATCCATTTTCATCAACAAAGCCCGCTCCTCTCAGGAGAGCCGGCTCTGGTCGTGCGTGGAAGAAAAGCTCAAGACCGTCCAACTGGATTCTCCCCCCGGTGGCCCGCTTTCGATCGTTTACACATTCGCCTTCGCCGGCCCGCAGAAGGTCGGGTTCTGAGCCGTCGCCGCGTGGATCGGAAAATTCAGGCATCCGGCAAACCGGCAACCGTCCCAGTCCCGGTGATCAGAGATCAGTTGGAGGAATCCACCATCCGTTCCCTGGGACGGAAACGGACATCTGCTGCCTGTTTGCCGGATCTTTTCTCATCCGGTACCGGATCAACAGATTCCGGTCTCCGGATACCGGATAACGGGGTTATTCAACGTGCCTGAATAGAGGCGCAAATATAAGGATCAGAAGGCACATCACCCCGCAATACATGAGGAGCTTGCGGTAGTGCCGTCGCCAGAAACCCCCGTCCGATTCGTCGATTTGCGGGCCGCCGGAACTGACCTCGGCAAGGAATCGGTTCACGACTTCGTCGCTGTCCAATCCCGCGTATCGCGAAAGGACGCGCAGGAAGCCCACGACAAAAGCTTTCGGAGGTAGCTGCCCGAACCGATTCGATTCAAGAGCTTCGTAATAGTCCGGACTCACCTTGGTGACCCGAAGGATTTCTTCCCGGCTGATTCCGCGCAGGACCCTTTCCCGGCGCAGAAACTGGCCGAACGTCATTTCATGGCTCTCCGACACCACTTCCGCCGAGTAATCGCGATGAGCCGGCCTCACGGCCCTATCTGCACTTCTTGCCATAGTCCCCCTTTTGATCCGCTTCCGCACAGCTGCGAAAAGCCGCCTGGGCTTTCGCTCTCTCTTTCAGCTTCAAGTATCCCAAACCCAGTTGATAATAGATTTCCGGGCATTCGTTTCCCCACGCACCCTTGGCGGCGGCACTGCAAGCCGAGGCCGCGCCCTCGAACTCTTTGACCGCTTCGGGCAACTTTCCCCGCTCGATGTAAATCAGTGCTAAGGATTTCCGGCTGAGGACAAACTGAGGGTTATGGATCAGCCCTTTCCGGAAGCTCTCGATGGCTTTAACCTCGTCCCCCTTCTTCTGATACGCGATGCCCATGTTCTGATAGGCGCGCTCAGGCGTGGCATAGAGTACGTTTTCCACGGCTTTCCGGCAGCTCGCGATCGCGTCGTCGTACTTCTCTATCTGGATCAGGAGTACGCAGAGATTGTTGAGTCCCTCGGAGTAATTCGGCCCCAGAGCCACCGCTTTGCGCAGATGAGCCTCCGCCTGGTCCAGGCGGTCCTGGCGTTGAAGCTCCAGTCCGAGAAGGTTTTGAACCTCCGCGTTCGACGGGTCCAGCTGCGCGGCCTGGAGAAGAAGCGACAACCCTTGCGTGGTCTCTCCCTTCTGCAACAGCTCCTGCGCCACCTGGTACTGGGTTTGCGCCTGCTCCACCTTCTTCGGGTCTTTTCCCGCACACCCCAGCGCGACCAGGATCACCGCCGTAAATGCTATTCTCTTCACATTCTTCTCCTTCATCAGAAACTCGCAAACCATCTGAGCAGCGCCTGCACCGGCGGCTCGGGGGATTTCAGAGCCTCCGCGCGCGGCATTTCCCCCGGCATTTCAGGGCCTTCCTCTTGGGCGTCCAGTAACTTCGCGATCGAGTCCAGTTCGTCACGAAAATCGGTTTCCTCACGCTGGAACTCCTCATCGGAAACTTCAACGGGCTCGACCTTCGGTCTCGGGTGTGGCGACATGCGAGGTGCCGTTGCAGCCGGCTCCCGGCTCGTTCCGCCGGCATAGGAGGAGGAAAGCAAACTCTCCAGCTCCGGTACAACCTCGGGCGCAGCGCCCTTGGAAACCCCAATCCCGAATTCCGCCCTCGTGGGCTTCTCCGCCTCCTCGTCCAATTCCGGCTCCCTCGTGGCGGCATCGGCCTTAGGCCATGCGCCGAACACGGACATCTCCCCGAACACCTCCTTCTTTTGCTCCGGGGTCATTTTTTCCACGCTCAGGTTGTTCATCATGAAGCCCATGCTCTCGACGAAATCGAGAGCCTCCCCTTCCATCCCAGGTCTCTGAGAGCTGGAGAAGGGGCCTTCGTCCCAGGAATAGCCCACAAAGACGCCGCTCGATTTCAGGTGCAGGACGACATGAATTTCCAACTCGATTCCGTCGCGACCGATGACGATACACGCCTGCGCAGGCTCGGCGGGCCGCTCGGCGGCCGCTACTTTCGGTTCATTGATGGATTGGAAAACGGAGAGAACCTTTTCCTCAGGATTCGAGAAGCCTTGGAATTCCTCGTCCAGAATAAACATTGGGGGCGCAGCCTTAACTCTTCGATAGGATTACAGAAATCTTGTCCGAGGTCAAAGGTTTTTACATTACCCTACATTACAATACGTAGGTCCCCGCCTTCATTTCACCCCCCCGCGTTCCCGGGGGATCGATCCGAACGCCCCGCGACCTCAGATCCGGTCCTTGATAAGCAGCGAAAGTTTCTCCCTCGTGGAGAACGGGATGACCCGGGCGTCGGTCACGATCGACGTCTTGAGAAGGCCCCGGAACGGGCTCGGCCCCGCCGGGACATTCCTCGCTACTTCCTTGAGGATTTTCTGCGCCGTGGCCACGTTCTTTTTCATGACTTGAACCACGGTGTCAGCTTGGACGTCCTCCTCGCTTTCATGCCAGCAATCGTAGTCGGTGGCGAGGGCCAGCGTGGCGTACGACATTTCCGCCTCACGGGCCAATTTCGCTTCCGGCATGTTCGTCATTCCGATGACGCTCACGCCGAGAGCCCGGTACGAGAGCGATTCCGCACGGCTCGAAAACTGCGGGCCTTCCATGCAAATGTACGTGCCCCCCTCATGCGTGCGCGCTCCGACTTTCTTGGAGGCCTCCGCGGCGACTTTGCACAATACCGCGCACACGGGATCGCCGAACGGGACGTGCGCGACGATTCCTTCGCCGAAAAACGTGCTCACGCGGCCGCGGGTCATGTCGATGAACTGGTTCGGAACGACCATGTCCCCCGGACGGATTTCCTCCTTCATGCTTCCCACGGCGCTCACGCTCAAGAGCCACTCGACGCCCAATTTCTTGAAACCGTAGATGTTCGCCCGGTAGTTGATTTCGCCGGGAAGAAACCGGTGCCCGACGCCGTGACGGGGCAGGAAGACCATCTCCACACCCTGTTCCAGCTCTCCGACGACGAACGAATCGGAGGGGGGACCGAACGGAGTTTCCACGGAGAGCTTCTTCACCTTCTTCAGGCCGTCCATGTCGTAAAGCCCGCTCCCGCCGATCACGCCCAGTTTTCTTCCCGCCATATGCACTCTCCTACGCTGAAATTTGATCGATCGTTTTTCCGGCCAATTGGCCGCAGGCCGCCAAGATGTCTTCCCCCCGGCTCTTGCGGACTGTGGCGTGAATTTTTCGAGTCAGCAAGTATTCTCGGATCTCGTCTACGCGCTCCCCGTCCGGGCGCTTGAGGTCCGGAAACACCGGGTTTTCGTTGTACGGGATCAGATTTACCTTGGAGGGGATGCCCCGTAGGAGGTCGGCGAGTTTGCGTGTTTCCTCCAGCGTGTCATTCTTCCCCTTCATCAAGACCACCTCAAACGTGATCCTCCTCCCTTTCGGGAGCTTCACCGCCCGCAACTCCCTGAACAGCGCCTGGAGATCATATTTCCGGTTGATCGGCATCCAATGATCCCGGGCTTCGTCGCTCCCCCCGGTCAAGGAAACCGCTAGTTTCACGCCGGTGTTCTCGAGGAATGGGCGGATTTTCGGAACGATCCCGGCCGTGGACAACGTGATTTTCCTCTTTCCGATCGCCATGCCGGCCGTGTCGCACATGACAAAAATAGCGCGCGCCACGTTCTCTTCATTCAGAAGGGGTTCACCCATGCCCATGAAAACGATGTTCGTGACCGGGCGTTTTTCCAGCACTCGGACATGGCGGATTTGCGCCACGATTTCCTCGGCCTTGAGGTTGCGTTTGAAGCCCATCGCTCCCGTGACGCAAAACGCGCAGTCCAAGGGGCATCCCACCTGGGACGAAATGCAGAACGTCTTCCTCTTTTCCTCGGGAATCCAGACGCCCTCCACGGAACGGCCGTCCGCGAGAAGGAATCGGAATTTGATGGTTCCGTCGCGGGACTCCCATCGCTCCACCCCGGGCTCGGTGATCTCGAACTCGGCCTCCAGGCGTTCCCGAAGCCGCTTTGAGAGGTTCGTCATCTCGGAAAAGCTTCGGGCCCCGCGCAGATAGAGCCAATTGAACACCTGGGGTGCCCGGTAGGAGGGTTCGTTCCAATCCTTGAGCGCCGCCGCCAGATCCCCGAGCGTCAACGCGAGTATCGGGCGGCGATTCATCCCTGCAATTAGGGATTCGATCGGAGGATATCCAAGGCGTCGAAGAAGAAATGGATCTCCGTCTGGGCCGTCTCCGGCGAATCCGATCCGTGCACGATGTTCTTTTCCACGTCCGAGGCGAAGTCACGGCGGATCGTTCCCGGTACCGCGTCCTTCGGGTTCGTTGCACCCATCAGCTCGCGGTTCTTTGGGATGGCGTTCTCTCCGCGCAAGACCAGCACCACGATCGGGCCCGAGGACATGAAGTCGGTCAGGGCCTCGAAGAAATGCTTTTCCCGGTGCACGCCGTAGAACGCCTCGGCCTCCCGCTTGGATAGGTTGGTCATCCACATCGCGCCGATCTGGAGACCCGCCTTTTCGAACCGGCTGATGATTTCGCCGACGAGCCGCTTGCGGACGCCGTCGGGTTTGATGATGGACAGAGTATGTTCGATGGCCACGAAAAATCTCCTTGATTCGGGTTAACTGTTCAAAACCTTTCGGACCGTTTGGCCGATGTCGGCCGGGCTGTCCACGACGTGGATTCCCGCCTTACGCATGGCGGCCTTCTTCTCGGCGGCCGTCCCCTTCCCTCCCGATATGATCGCTCCCGCGTGCCCCATTCTTCTTCCGGGCGGGGCCGTGGAGCCGGCCACGAATCCGATCACCGGCTTTGTGAGGGTCTTTGAAATCAATTCCGCAGCCTCCTCTTCCGCCGTCCCGCCGATTTCCCCGATCATCACGACCGCATTCGTACCCGGGTCCCTCTCAAAGAGGGGCAGAAGATCCGTGAACGTGGAACCGATCACCTGGTCCCCGCCGATCCCGATGCATGTGGACTGGCCCAGACCCAACTCGGTCAGCTGGTGGACGGCCTCGTACGTGAGTGTGCCGCTCCTCGAGATGACGCCTACGCCGCCCGGTTTGTGGATGTACCCGGGCATGATTCCGAGCTTGGCTCCGCCCGGCGTGATGATGCCCGGGCAGTTGGGACCGATGAGGCGGCTTTTCGAGCTCGCCAGGTGCCGTTTCACGCGGGACATATCCAACGCGGGAATCCCTTCCGTGACGCAAACAATCAGCGGGATCTCCGCGTCGGCGGCTTCCAGAATCGAGTCGGCCGCGAACGCGGCCGGAACGAAAATCAGCGACGCGTCGATCTTCTGCGTCCGCGCCGCCTCGGCGACGGTGTCGTAAACCGGGATGCCCTCTATGGACTGGCCGCCCTTTCCGGGGGTCACTCCGGCTACGATCTTGGTCCCGTAATCGCGGCACGCAAGAGTGTGGAACTTGCCGTTGGAGCCGGTGATCCCTTGAACCAGGACCTTCGTGGATTGATCTACAAGAATCGACATTTTACTTCCTCTCCACGGCTGCGACAGCCAGTTTCGCCGCGTCCGCCATATTCGATGCGGTCTGGACCTTGATGCCTGAGTCTTTGAGGATCCGCCTTCCCTCGGCCACGTTCGTGCCCTCCAGGCGGACCACCAGCGGCACGCCCAGATGGATCTCTCTGGCCGCCTGCACGATCCCCTCCGCCAGGACGTCGCACTTCATGATCCCTCCGAATATGTTGACCAGGATCCCCTTCACCTTCGGGTCCGCCACCAGAATCTTGAACGCCTCCCGAACCATGTCCGCTGAGGCACCCCCTCCCACGTCCAGGAAGTTGGCCGGTTCCCCTCCCGCCTGCTTGATGATGTCCATCGTGGCCATCGCGAGGCCCGCGCCGTTCACCATGCACCCGATGTTCCCGTCCAAATGGATGTAGTTGAGGTTCCATTTGGCCGCTTCCAAGTCCCTGGGATCCTCCTCGTTCGGATCCGCAAGAGCATGGAGTTCCTCATGGCGGAACAGGGCGTTGTCGTCGAAGTTGATCTTGGCGTCGAGAGCGATCCACCGGTTGCTCTTGGTGATGACCAGCGGATTGATCTCCGCCAAGGAGCAGTCCTTATCCACGAACAGCCGAACCAACCCGGCCACCAGCTTCGAGAAATCCTTTTGAAGCTCCGAAGGGAGCTTCAGGCCGAACGCGAGCGTCCGGCCGTGGTAAGCGGAGAAACCCATGGCGGGGTCCACGTGTACCTTCAGGATCTTCTCGGGGGACTTTTTCGCCACCTCCTCGATCTCGACCCCTCCCTCCAGGCTGGCCATCACGACGATGGAGTTCGTGGCGCGATCCAGGACCGCCGCGCAATAGAGTTCGCGCGAGATCTCGCATCCATCCTCGATCAGAAGCGTGCGGACGACCCGGCCCTCCGGGCCCGTCTGCGGCGTCACCAAGGGCTTGGAAAGAATGGCCTGCGCATTCGCTCGCACTTCCTCAAGCGTACGGGAGAGCTTGATCCCCCCTCCCTTTCCACGCCCTCCGGCATAAATCTGGGCCTTGACCACCCATGGCCCCCGCTCGCCGAGTTTCCGCGCGGTGTCCATCGCCTCCTGAGGGCTGCGCGCCACCTCGCCCCGGAGCGTAGGGATGCCGTACTTGCGAAAGAGCGATTTCGCTTGATACTCGTGGATCTTCATTTAAGAAATTCTCGCACTTTTTTGATCGACTCCTGCACCATGCCCGCCGATTTCTCCAGAGCCTGTTTTTCATCGGGCAGAAGCTCGATCTCTATGATCTTTTCCACTCCGGCTGCGCCCAGCTTCACGGGCACGCCGATGCAAACGTCCTTCAAGCCGTACTCCCCGTCCAGATAAACGGAGGTCAACAGGATCCTCTTCTGGTCGTGAAGCACGGAAGCCGCCATCTCGACCGCCGCGGCCGCAGGCGCATAATATGCCGACCCGGTCTTCAACAGGTTGACGATCTCGGCGCCCCCGTCGCGCGTTCGCTGGATGATCTTATCGATCGTTTCTTTGGGCAGGAGGCTGGGCACGGGAATCCCCGCCATCGTGGAATATCGGGCCAGGGGGACCATCATATCGCCGTGGCCGCCCAGTACGAATGCGCTGACATCCCGCACGGAACATTTCAACGCTTCCGCCAGGAAACTCCGGAAACGCGCGGAATCCAGAACGCCGGCCATGCCGAACACGCGATTGCGGGGAAACTCGCTCACTTCCCGCGCCACGTACACCATCACGTCCAGAGGGTTCGAAACCACCATCAGAATACAGTTGGGCGAATGGTCCACCGCTTGCGTAACCACTGATTTCATGATCTTGGCGTTCGTTTGAAGCAGATCGTCGCGGCTCATCCCCGGTTTCCGGGGCACCCCCGCGGTGATGATCACAAGATCCGAATCCGCGGTGGCTTTGAAATCGTTCGAGCCCACGATCTCCAAGTCGTATCCTTCGAGCGGGGCTGCTTGGGACAGATCCAGCGCCTTCCCTTGTGGGATTCCCTCCAGCACATCCACAAGGACCAAATCGGCCAGCTGCTTGGCCGCCGCCCAATGGGCTACGGTGGCTCCCACATTTCCGGCCCCAACGATCGTCACTTTCTTCCGGCTAGGCATAGTTCACCTCACATGTTTTGGATAATCGCGCGACCGAACTCGGAGCATTTAAGAAGTTTGGCTCCGGGCATCAGCCGTTCCAGGTCATACGTCACCGTTTTGTCGAGGATCGTCTTTTCCAGCGCCCGCGTGATGATCTCTCCCGCCTCTTTCCATCCCAGATGCTCGAACATCATGACACCCGACAGGATGACCGAGCCCGGGTTCACCTTGTCCTGCCCGGCGTACTTCGGCGAGCTCCCGTGCGTGGCTTCGAACACGGCGACTTGATCTCCGATGTTGGCCCCCGGCCCGAGACCCAGGCCGCCCACCTGCGCCACCAAGGCATCCGAAAGGTAATCGCCGTTGAGGTTCATCGTGGCCAGGACGCTGTACTCTTCGGGACGTAAAAGCGCTTGTTGGAACATGGAGTCGGCGATCCGGTCCTTGATGACCACCCTTCCGGCCGGAGCCTTTCCATCGTGCTTCGCCGCCACGTCGTCTTCCGTGACGGTCCGGTCCACGAACTCCACGCGGGCCACTTCATAACCCCAATCTTTGAAAGCCCCTTCGGTGAATTTCTGGATGTTCCCTTTGTGAACCAGCGTGACGGACGGAAGCTGGTGGTCGATCGCATATGCAATCGCCCTTCGGACCAGCCTCTTGCAGCCGAAGGGCGTGACCGGCTTGATTCCGATGGCAGTATCCGCCCGCAGGGTGGTCTTAAGCTCCGCCCCCAGGAAGGCGATGAGCCGGTGCGCTTCGTCGGACCCCGATTTCCACTCGATCCCCGCGTATACGTCCTCCGTGTTCTCCCGAAAGACGACCATATTGACCTTCTCCGGGGCTTTCACGGGGGATGGAACCCCCCGGAACCAACGCACGGGCCGGACACAGGCATAAAGATCGAAAATCTGCCGGAGCGCCACGTTCAGGCTTCGGAATCCACCCCCTACAGGCGTCGTGAGAGGTCCCTTGATCGCCACTCGGTAGGTTTCAATGGCCTTCAGCGTGTCTTTCGGGATCAGCTCCCCGTAAGCCTTCTGAGCCTTTTCGCCCGCCAGGACTTCAAACCACGAGACCCGTTTCTTGCCGCCGTACGCCTTTTCGACCGCCGCATCGAAAACGGACCGGCTCGCCCGCCAGACATCAGGGCCCGTTCCGTCCCCCTCGATGTATGGGAGAATGGGCTGGTCCGGCACATCCAGGCGCCCTTGCGAGTCCATCCGGACGGCCTCTCCGATTTGCGGAGGCGTGATTTTATCAAACGACATGGTTGAGACTCCTATCGGCTCCCCGGCGTAATGAATCAAAAAATTCGGGCGCTTATATCACCGAACCCCGGTGATCACAAACCCCTGCCGCCCCGCCGAACCTTACCAATTCCCCATTTTTCGGCTATTAAGAAACCGCATTTTTCGATCGGAGGCACGATGTTCGGAAGACTGATTCCGAGAGAAGAAAGATTCTTCGACCACTTCCGCCGGTTGGCTGATCTCCTCGTCCAAGGGGCCCGGGAATTCCAGGAACTCGCCGCCGATCCGGCCCATCTGGAAAACCGCTCCCGGAACCTCAAAATGATCGAGACCAGCGCGGATGAAGTCACGCACGGGACGGTCGAGCTGCTCCACAAGACCTTCATCACGCCCTTCGACCGCGGGGACATTTACCGGCTGATCACGAAAATGGATGACGTTCTGGACATGACCGAGGCGGTGGCGCAACGCATGTACCTATACGATCTTCGGGAGATTCCTTCGTTCCTTCCACCTTTGGCCGACATCATCGTTCAGGCTACGGAGCATCTGCGGGAGGCGGTTCTGAATCTGGAGCATCTCAAGAACCCCCAGGAGATCCTACGCCATTGCATCGAGGTCCACCGGCTGGAAAACAACGCCGACCACATCTTCCGGGCCGCCCTGGGAAACCTATTCCGCGAGGAGACCGACACCCGGCAGCTCATCAAGAAGAAAGAGGTTTGCGAACGCCTGGAGACCGTGACCGACTGCTGCGAGAACGTGGCCAACATCATCGAGGGGATCGTCCTGGAGCATGCATAGCCTCCCGTTGCTCGTCGGTGTTGTCACTGTCGCCCTGGTTTTCGATTTTTTCAACGGCTTCCACGACGCCGCCAATTCCATCGCGACGGTGGTTTCCACCCGCGTCCTCAAGCCCCACTGGGCCGTAGTATGGGCCGCTTTTTTCAATTTCATCGCCTTTCTGGTCTTCGGTCTGAGCGTGGCCAACACGATCGGAAAAGGGGTCGTGGACACGTCCGTGGTCGATTCACTCGTCGTCCTATCGGCGCTGGTCGGGGCGATCGCCTGGGACATCATCACGTGGTACTACGGGATTCCCTCCAGCTCGTCCCACGCTTTGATCGGGGGGTTGGCCGGGGCTGCCGTGGCCAAAGCCGGCGTCACCGCGCTCAAGGCCCAGGGGTTCATCAAGATCATCATTTCGATCATCGCGTCCCCCGTCCTGGGTTTCGTTCTGGCCTATATCCTGATGACCCTCGTCTCGATCGTCTTTTTCAAGAGCGCACCCCGGAAAGTGGACAAATGGGCTCGCCGATTCCAGTTCTTGTCGGCGTCCCTCTATAGTCTGGGACATGGCGGGAACGACGCTCAGAAAACGATGGGAATCATCGCCGTTCTTCTGTTCGCGTCGGGAAAGCTCGGCCCCGAGTTCTACGTGCCCATGTGGATCGTTCTGTCATGCCACGCAGCCATGGGGCTGGGAACGTTGTTCGGCGGATGGCGGATCGTGAAGACGATGGGGATGAAGATCACCAAACTCAAACCCGTCGGGGGCTGCTGCGCCGAGACCGGCGGTGCCATCTCCCTTTTTCTGGCCACGTTCTTCGGCGCCCCTGTTTCCACGACGCACACGATTACCGGCTCGATCATGGGCGTGGGCGCGGTCACGAAGTTCTCGGCCGTGCGCTGGGGCGTGGCGGAGCGGATCGTTTGGGCGTGGATACTCACGATCCCCGCTTCGGCGTTCATCTCCTGCGTGACGTGGTGGATGATCCGCCTAATCCGCGCTTAGTTTGAACTAATCAGGAGTCACAGCGAGCTGGCGGGATGGTCTGTTGCCTGCGCTCCGTGGCTCGGATCGCATCACGGGGCATCATGGGGGACACCCTTAAGGGTGTCCCCATCAGCCCCAACACGGCGATCCTGCGCCTTACCTCCGCTCCGGCACCAACCCACCCCGCAGGCGTCCTTCAAAAGCTCAAAAATCCTGCCATTAACCGAAAGGAGCGTCCTCCTTCATCCCGCAACACACCACTTACTCGTCAGCAGAGGATCTCTCGCTTGTTATAGGGAAGAAGAGAGTGAGTATCGGGGTAAGATAATTGACGGGGAAACGGCGTCCCCGTCATTCAAACTACCGAAATTTCAACGTGCGACGGCAACCGGCCTACGAGCCCAGCTTAACAACGGTGGTATCGATGTGAACCGAATGGCACTCGCCGTCCCGGGACCGCCACGTGCAGAGGACTTTGATCTTCTTCTCCGGATTCGACCCCGGGACACCGCCACCGGGCATACTCGTGATGTCATTCCCGTCACAGGCCATCCACTGGACGCGCGTTGAATTCGAATTGAATTGCCCCGCGTATCCCGCTGTCGGATCCACGCTGCAATCCTTCGCCGCAGGCGGTTGACCCGGCGTGGGCAGCGCCCCGGGTGCCGTGTACGCGGGCGGCGTGGCTTGGCCCGCACTGCCCGTGAAATCATCCCCCTTGCAGATCACATACGTCCGCGTGAATTTGTACGGCCCCTGCGTTTTGGACGTGCAATCATCGGGATTCTGCTGGTCGCACCTTCTCGCCTGGCTATTCAGATCGGTTTCCTGGATCATGTCTCCGTTGGCCAGACCGTACAACGCCGCGTTCGTCATGTCGGTCAGGGGAAAATTTCCAAGCGAGTTCCAATCCACGTCCTTGAGCTCTTCCATCCTGAGCTGACAAATGTTGGTGGCCGCGGTCAGGTCACTCGCCCCTCTGCTCCCCTTCATGACCAGAATCGTCATGGCCGCCATGCCGAGAAGACCCACGGCCAATACGACCATGGCGACGAGGATTTCGATGAGCGTAAAACCCTTACTATTACAGTCGATATTTGCCTTAAAAGTCAACATGATAGACGTAGATCTCTCATCCTTTCCATCATCACGAAAGCCGGTCGCGTTCCTTTCCGATCTGGCGGATCTCGTTTTCCAGCTTATAACGTTTGATCTTATACAGAAGTGCCCGATGGCTGATCTCCAAGAGCTTCGCGGCCTTCGTGCGGTTACCTTGGGCCCGTTGAAGGGCCTTCACGATCAATTCCTCCTCCATGACCCGCTCCATTTTTTTGATCGAAAGCTCATCCCCCGAAAAACGCGCTGCGGCCGACGAGCCTCTTTGAAGCCCCCGCATCTTTGCAGGAAGGTCTTCCAGGAGGACGTGATCGGTGTTCGCGAGGACCATGGCCCGTTCGATGGTGTTCTCCAGCTCGCGTACGTTTCCCGGCCAATCGTAATCCATGAACACCTTCATGACCCGCGCGTCCACTCCGGCCACCGGCGAAGAGAGCTTCTTGCGGTATTTTTGCACGAAGTGGTCACAGAGAATCGGAATATCCTCTTTCCGGTCCCGGAGAGGCGGAAGGTGGATCGGAAGGACGTGCAGGCGATAGAAGAGGTCTTCGCGGAAGGTCCCCTGTTCCACTTCCTTCCCCAGGTCCTTGACCGTGGCCGCAATGATCCTCACGTCGATCTTAATCGGATTCACGTCCCCCACGCGCCGAATTTCCTCCTCTTGAAGCGCGCGGAGAAGCTTCACCTGAAGAAGGAGCGGGAGCTCGCCGATCTCATCCAAAAAAAGCGTCCCTGAGTCAGCCTCCTCGAAGAGCCCCTTCTTGGTCCGGACCGCGCCGGTGAACGAGCCTTTGACGTGGCCGAAAAGTTCGCTTTCCAGAAGATTCTCCGGAATGGCGCCGCAATTCACCGTAATGAAGGCATTGTCGGAGCGGGAACTGCTGTAATGGATAGCGCGGGCGATCAACTCCTTGCCCGTTCCGCTCTCTCCCAAGAGGAGACACGTGGTTTTGTACTCCGCGATTTTCTCGATCGTGCTGAAGATGTCCTGCATTTCCGGGCTTTTGGCGACGATATGGGAGAATTCGTATTCCCGGTGCATTTCGGGATGCCCAGTGAAGGACTCCCGGCGGGATTTTTCGCGCTCGACCGCTTTCCGAAACGCCAACAGCAACGCTTCCTTTTGAAGCGGCTTCGTCACGTAATCGGAGGCTCCGGCCCGAATCGCCTCCAGGATAACGTCCTGTTTTTCGGACGGCGCCATCGCCACGATGACCAGATCGGACCGCTTCTCCCGAGCCTTTTTGAGAAAGTCGAGCCCGTCCATTCCGGGGACTTGGAGGCCCGAAAGCAGGAAGCGATAGGTCCCGGTGTTCAAGCGTTCCAACGCGGCCTTGGCGGAGTCCGCTACCTCGGGGATCCATCCTTCTTTTCTGAGGAGGGCCGACGCCCGTTCCCGGGCTGTGCCGTCCTCATCCAGAATTAAGAGTTGTTCATTGGGCACGGGCAATTCGTCTTGTTTAGATTATCAGACAGCGTCCACCCCGCAAACTTTGCGTAGTCCGAATTTTGTCTGGCCGCTTCGAAGTTTTGACGTTAACCTGAGTTTGTTCCTGAACGAGAAAGGGAGTCTCATGGCCAAAGAGCGCAGAACGCACAAATTCATCAACCGCAACCTCCAAATCCGGATCGCGGGAGAGATCATCCTGCATTCGATCCTGTTTCTGGCCTTGGTCTGCCTCCTGCTTTTCGCGCCGCCGTTCGTAACCTGGTTCTCCAACTATTCGATCGACGACCACCAGGCGATCGCCAAGGAATTATTCATCCTGAATGCTTCGAAATGGCCGCTCTTTCTCCTCCTGGCGATCTTCCTCGGAATCGTCTCCGTTCTCTTCAGCCACCATATCGCCGGCCCGATGTACCACGTGAGCCGCGTGATCGGGGAGCTGAAGGCGAGGAACCTCGCTGCCCGTGTGCGTTTCCGCAAATGGGATTACCTGAGCGACCTGGAGGCGGGGTTCAACGAGTCGATTGCGGTTTGGCAGGAGGACGTGCGTCTCTTTTCGAACTGCTTCAAGGAAATGCGGGGCCAGATGCCTCCCGAAAAGGCCAAGGAGCTGGAGACCATTCTTAAGGAGTACCGAGGAATCGACTGAGCGGAACGTCGATCGCGCGTTGGCCGAACAAGGCCCAGATCGCGAATCCCAGACAGAGAAACGGCCCGAACGGAATCGGGTATCGGCGGCCCTTTCGATAGAAGGCCATCAGGCCGACCCCCACCACCGAGCCCACGAGCGAGCCGTAGAATAGCGCCACGAGCACGCCGGAAATGCCTCCGTGGGCTCCGAAGAGAGCCAGGAGCTTCACATCGCCGAATCCGATTCCCTCCCTACCCGAGATCCATTCGTACGCCTTGCCCACCGACCAGAGGAGCCCCCACCCGAGAGCCGCTCCGACGACGGCCTGCTTGAAGCTGACCCACCACGTAAGGTTCAGCCCGCCTGCGAACGCCGCGATCGTAAGGCCGATCCAGATCCCCGAGACGGAAATCACGTCCGGAATGATTCGGTGCTCCAGGTCGATCATGCTGCCGATCAGAAGCGCCACCGTCAGCACGAATGCATACAGAGCCGTGGCACTCACGCCCCTCGATCGGAACAGCCAGAGCGCCGCCACACCCACGAGGACCTCGATGAGCGGATACCGGAGGTTGATTCTCCCGTCGCAGAATCGGCACCGAGCCCCGAGCAGGATGTAACTCAGCACGGGAATGTTGTCGTAGAAGGGAATCGGCGTCCCGCAATGCGGGCACATCGATCCGGGATGCACCACCGAGGCATACCTAGGAAGGCGATAGATGCAGACGTTGGCGAAACTTCCCACGGCCGCGCCGATGAGAAAGACGACCACGTTCGTTAAAATGTTCAGGAACAACTAGCGCGTCCCCCGGAAAAAACCCGGAATCGCCAGGAGCACGACCGCCACGAAGATCCCGGCAAGAGCCGCCACTGCGGTTAACGACCAGAACCAACGCCGGATTCCTTCCCGATTCGAACCGAGATAGAGACCGGCGAAGAACAACGGGATCACAACTATCAAGCTTAGAATTTTGAGCGCTGTGGCCAAGTATCGGATCCCCCCTTAGGCTTTCAACAACCCCAATACCCAGATCGCAAAAAAGAACGTCAACGCCGCCATCCAAGGCACCGAACGCCTCAAGTTCATCCGGCCCTCGGCATCATATCCCCTCCAAATCAGAGCGATTGCCGACGCCAGCCAACCCAGGAATCCCATTTCAACCACAAGTGCCCATCCGGTCTTGGGGCGTTCATCTTGCTCGAGCAACCCGCGGTGATAAGCGAGCGCCTCGTCCATGCTCCTGGGGGGGGCGTTTGTCGCCTCCTCCCTGGCCCTCAAGACCGCGATTCGTTCGTTCGCCTTGGAAAGCCAGTCCGGATACGGCTGGTAGATGCCGGCAACGGCGTACAACCCGCCGCGGATCGCCTCATATGCCCGCAACGCCCCCGCCCCGTCTTTTCCTTCGAACTCCTGCCCCATGGCCCACAAAGCCCGGATCGAACGCCCTACAAACGGGTTCCCCGGGAAGTACCAATGGATCGCGCGGTCCAGATGCAGAATTCCCTCCAACGCTTCCCCTCGCGCCATAAGATCCCGTCCGGTGGAATATTCGCGCCTCGCCTCCCACGCACATCGGGCTACGGCGCAAAGGACGATCGCCGCAATCGCCGCAATCCAAAGCCGCCCCGCCTTCATTTCAGGTCCTTTCTCCGGAACAGGAGGATCGCCACGAAAAGCAACAGCACGACCCAGCAAAAGGCGTACAACGCCCCGTTGGCGATCCATGCCCAGCTCACCGGAACGCCGTGCACCACCTGGCCGTTGATGACGAAGTGATCCAGGCTGACCACCCGCATCAGTGAAACCAGGCCGTCCAGCATCCCGCCTCCCAAGCGCACCCACCCTTCCTTCATCATCAGCTTGTCCGCCTTCGGGCCGAAAATATTCGCGAAGTCGTCGGTAACGTGCCCCAGGAGCAGGAACGCGATGCTGAAGAGCGCGCTCATGAAGGAAGAGCTGTAGGAAGAGAAAAGCAACGCGACCGCAATGATCACGCAAAGCTCGAAGTAAATCATGAGAACGGCTTTGAGGAGGTTGAAATCCAGCGGTTCGACGTAAAGAGACAGGATGCCGAACAGGAGCGCCGTCATCACGAACACTTCCAAACCGATCGTGACCGCCAATCCCGCGAACTTTCCGATCACGAACTCCGCGCGAGTGACGGGTTTCGAGAGGATCGTATAAATGGTCCTTCGCTCGATCTCCTTGTTTACGAGGCCGATTCCGACAAAAATCGCCAGCATGGCCCCCAGGAACATGATGGAGGCGAGCCCCATGTCCTTGATGATCTTCGTATCCGCGCCGAAGGAAACCTGGCCCAGGAAAAAGGAGAACAGAATGACGCCGACCGTAAAAAAGATGAGTGCATAAAGCACTTTTTGCCGGAGCGCCTCCCGGTAGGTATTGAGAGCGATCGCCCAAACCCTCGCGATCATGACGCTGCTCCCACGTGTTCCATGAAAAGGTCTTCCAGGGATTCCCGCTGAGGCACCACGGACACCAGCGCGAATCCTTTCTGCGAGCCCCACGACAGGATCTCGGGCAACAGCTCCGATTCCCGCGTTGAGAGAACGAATTGGCGCCCCACCACCCGAAGCGAGACCCGGCCTTCCCACTTCTCCGGATGGGAGGCCGGACCGGAGCCCTCAAAAACGATCTCCATGCTCTTCACTCCGGAACGCACCAGTTCACCAAGGGATCCCGAGGCTTTCAGCTTTCCGCGCACGAGAATCGCCACGTCATCGCAGATGGCTTCGACATCCGAGAGGATATGGGAGGAAAAGAAAACCGTCTTGCCCTGCTCGGCCAGCTTGAGGATGATGTCCCTCATCTCCTTGCGGCCGATCGGATCGAGACCCGACATCGGTTCGTCCAGAATGACCAGTTTGGGATCGTTCACCAGGGCCTGCGCTATTCCGATGCGCTGGAACATCCCTTTGGAAAAAAAGCGGAGCTTAAGATCCCGGTCCTTGGAGAGCCCGACCAAGCCCAAGAGTTCCTCCGTCCGTCGGGCCCTCTCGCTTCTCGACAGGCCGAACAGGCGCCCGTAGAAATCCAGAATTTCCCGGGCTCGGAGAAACTCATAGTAATAAGCGTTTTCGGGAAGATATCCGACGTCCTTCTTGAACCCGATCTCGCTCACGGAATGTCCGAAAATCCGAGCGCTTCCCGAAGTGGGCCTCAAGAGCCCCAACAGGATTTTGATCGTCGTCGTCTTGCCGGCCCCGTTCGGACCCACCAATCCGAAGATACCCCCTTCGCGGACGGACAAGGTCAAACCTTCCAGAACGCGCGACTTCGGCTTCCAAAAATCGGTTGAGAACTCCTTTGTCAGGTCCTGGATGTGGACGGCCGGGGTCATCATGGCAAGCTCTCCACTTCACCATAATCCCGGAACTCGGGAAAGATCTCGCGCATTTTTTCAAACACGGCCTGCTGCCGCTCGGTCCTTCCCCGTTCACCTTCCCACATTCCGCGCAGGAGCAGGTTCAACAACAACGGTTCTCGGGCGTAACCCAAAGGCCTGGGCATCTCGGCAAGAACCCGTGCACTCTCTCCTTCGTACCGAGCCCATTCCCCTTTTGGCTCCTCGCCGCCCAAGCGGAAAAACCATCCCCTCGGCTCAAGACGGGGAGCGAGAAAACGGTCCTCGGGCCTTAGGGTGTATCGACCGGACTCCTCGCGGAAGATCGCCAACTCTCGTTCCACGCGCGCCGCGGCCCGTTTCCGGTCCCGAACCGGGAACCGGGCCTCGGACAGGCCTCGGTAGCGCACATCCAGATCCGGCCGGCGTCCTTCCACAATCTGGCCGTAGCGCAGGAAGCTCAACGTGCTGAAACTCGCGACCGCGAGCTCTGACGAAGGTTCCGGTTCCTCCAGCAGCCGGTGCATTTGGCGATTCGCGCTCCAATCGCCCGCCAGGGACTGACGGCTGAAGAATTCTCCTGCGCGCATCAGGGCGAGAGCGCTCACAATAACCGCCAGTGCGATCCGCCACGGTCGCCCCCGGTCCAGAAAGAAATAAGCTCCCGCGCCGGCCAGAACCAAAAGAATCCACGAGGACACAAGAAGGTAGCCCCCGGCGTCGGGATTCTGCGGCCAAAAGTTCGTCATCGCCGCCAGCGGAGCCAGGCCCAACAGAAGAGAGATCCCGATTCGGGAAGCCTCACCGTCGCGCCTTCGTGCAAGCACCGCCATCCCCCACGCCGCCAGGAACACGCCTAAAGGAGTCAGTACGTCGATAAGAAGCCGCGAAATGCCCCAGACGTTCTTAAAGGCGCTCAAGATCCCCGGTTGCTCGTAGGCCTTATAGAGCCTCCCCTCCAGAAACCAGAGAAGCCGTTCCCCATCCATCGG
>JAZDIZ010000121.1:0-25276 GCA_043804515.1 Pseudomonadota bacterium
GGAGATCATCGATTTGGACCGGGCAGCGGTGGGAATCGTAAGGGGGCGGCCGACGTGAGGTGGGACGTCTTCAAAGACCCGAACCGGCGGTTCTCCGTCGTTCTGTTCATCCGCTCGGAAGATCTGGAACGGGAAAAGGCGGATCTGGAGGAATTGGGAAGCCGGCCCAACGTCCATTTGGTGGTTCAACCCAGCCCATTCGAAGCGATCGAGTTCCTCTATCGCGTGGCGCATCAGATTTTCGGCCACAAAGTCAGCATGGACAAGGACCTCTTCTGGCACGCCCTGGTGTTCAAAAAGGACGCTGATGCCAAGAAATTCGAGCAGGTCTCGGCGCATCATTATCAGTACTTGTGCGGGATTCTGGAACAGGATCCGAAAAAAGTGGAGCGGGAGGGAAAGGTGCTCCAATCTCTGGCCGACGCGTTGAAGTGACTACGATTCTACGAGCCGATTTGGGTCCTGCCGCCGGTTTTCCCCATGGCTGCGCCCCGTCAGTGCTCGCCATGGGGGCCCCCCACCGGCGTCTCCCAAATCGGGTCACGGTCTGGGCGATCGCAATACTGTCGGCGGGGATCTCCGCCGATGGTTGGGGGCAGACGGTGGCCCCGACTGCGCCGAAGCGCATCTTCCGCATGGCCGTGGCGGGCCCGATCCGTTCGCTCGATCCGGTGCAGGCGGAGCTGAACGCGGAACTGAAGCTGGCGGCCAATCTCGTGGAACCGCTTCTGGCGCTCGACCCGGCTACCGGGCTCTGGGTTCCCGCCGCCGCCCTGCGCTTCACGCAGAGCCCGGACGGGCGAACGATCACCTTCACGCTTCGCGACGACCTCTATTTTTCCAACGGCGAAAAGATCACGGCGGAGGATTTCGCGTATTCGATCCGGAGGCTCCTGGAGCCTCGGACGGATTCATGGGTGGCTCCGTTTCTTAAGTCGATCCGGGGCGCGGAGGATTTCCACGAGGGGGCCATCATGACGCCGGAGCAGCTGGGAATCCGGGCGCGCGACTCCAAGACTCTGGTCGTCGACCTGACGCAACGGGATCCGTGGCTCCTCGAGATTTTCGCGCAGCCCGCCACCGGTCCGGTACACCGGAAGACGATCGATCGGTTCAAGAAGGACTGGACCAAGACGCAGAACTGGGTGGGAAGCGGGCCGTTCCTCCCCGTGCGCTCGGGGCGGACGCTCTATGTCTTCCAGAAGAACCCGCATCATCGCAACGCGGTTTCGATCCCGCTGGACGAGGTCCAGATCTATCTCGTGGCCAGCCCTGCGGAGGGAGCGGATCTCTACTCTCGGCGGAGCGTGGATCAGTTCGGGTATCGGGATTTCGATCTTCCCTCCTCGCAAATCCCGGCCTGGTCGACCACGAAGGAGATCCGCTATCAACCGGATCTAAAAACCACGTTTTTGCGCCTGAACGCCACGAAGGCCGAGCTCAGCAAGCAGAAATTCCGGCAGGCTCTGGCGATGGCGATCGATCGCGATCTTCTCACGCGAAGCGTGATGATGAAGGGGGAGGTTCCGGCGTATTCCCTCATGCCGCCGGCCGCCAAGCAGTACGAACCACCGACGGGGTTTCTCCACAACGATTCGGGAGCCCGGATCGAACTCAAGGAGCTCGGCTATTGCGCACCCGGATACGCTCCGAAAGGGTGCGATCGGCCGCCGTTCCTGGAGTTTCTTTGCCGGGATGACCCTCTGTCGCGGAAAGTGGCGCTTGCCGTCCAAACGGTGTGGCAGGACAAGCTCGGAATCGACCGGGTGAAGATGAATCCGAAGCCGGAGGACCAATTTCTCCGGGACATCCAATCGGGAAATTACCTTGTGGCTTTGGACGACCTTTCCGCCGAGCCCGAGCGGGCTTTTGACATTCTAAAGGCGTTCCATTCCGGCAAAGGGACGGCGGGGGCGTTTTCAAGCAAAACCTTCGATCGGCTCCTCGCCGAGGCCGACGCCCAAGCCGATTGGAACGAGGCGAAGAAAAGCTACCGGGAAGCGGAAGCTCTCCTCATGCTGGACGGCGGCGTTATCCCTCTCTTCCACGGCACCACCTTGTATCTCGTGTCGCCACGGGTCCGGGGGTACGAACCGAACGTCTGGGATCTGCATCCGTTCTCGTCGGTCTCGCTCGCGCCCTGATTCCGGCATCGGGCAGCAGGCATCCGTAATGTATTCCGCATTCCGGAACCGCTGCCTGTTGCCGGCCACTGGGACCGCTGCCGGTTTGCCTGCTGCCAGATTCTTTTGTTCCGGTAACGGATAACGGTTTCCGGAAACCGGACTCCGGGATCTCTTTGGCATCAGCGGCAAATATGACGCTTCCTTCGTGAACAATTTGACATAGTCCGGTATAACCCCCCGGCCATGAAAAACGTCCACGGAACCATTCTGGATTGCGTAGGGAACACGCCGATCGTGAAGCTCAACAAGATCGGAAGCGATCTGGCGCACGAATTTTACGTCAAGTGCGAATTCATGAACCCCGGCAGCTCCATCAAGGATCGGATCGCCCTCCAGCTTGTGGAAGACGCCGAAGCTTCCGGGCAGCTCAAGCCGGGCGGGACGATCATCGAATGCACGTCGGGAAACACGGGGATGGGGCTCGCGATGGTGGCGGCCGTCAAAGGATACAAGGCCGTGTTCGTGATGCCGGACAAAGTCTCCGTGGAAAAGGTGATGTCCCTGCGGGCGTTCGGAGCGCGCGTGGTGACGACGCCCACGGCCGTCGAGCCGGAGGACCCGAGGAGCTATTACTCGGTCGGGAAGCGCCTTGCTTCCGAAATCCCGGATTCGTTTTATGCCGACCAATACCACAACCCCTCGAACCCGAAAGCGCACTATCAGATGACGGGCCCGGAGATCTGGGAACAGATGGGGGAGAAGCTGGATTACATTGTGATCGCGGCGGGAACGGGGGGGACGATCAGCGGCGTGGCCAAGTTTCTCAAGGAGAAAAATCCGAAGATCAAAGCGATCTGCGTGGACCCGGAAGGCTCGGTCTTCTATCCGTATTACAAGACGGGAAAAGTGCCGAAGCTTCTCACCACGTACAAAGTGGAGGGGTTCGGTGAGGATTTTCTGCCCAGCACGCTGGATTTCAAGATCATCGACGAGATGGTTCAGGTGTCCGACAAGGAATGCTTCCAAACGGCGCGCGATCTGGCCCGGAAAGAAGGTATCTTCGCCGGCGGATCGTGCGGCGGCGCCGTAGCCGCTGCCCTCAAGTTTGCGAAGACGTTGCCGGCCAAGAAGACATTCCTGATCCTTCTGGCGGATCACGGCTCGCGGTATCTCTCCAAGTTCTATGACGACGATTGGATGCGTGAAAACCGGTTCGCCGATGAAGAGCGCCTGGTTGGGCGGATCGGGGACCTCCTGGGGGGCCACCGTGGAGGCGTGGTGACGGCGGATTCGGGGGACATCGTCGGGGACGTCGTCGCCAAGATGAAAAAGCACTCCATTTCGCAGCTCCCAGTTCTCAAGTCGGAAAAGCTCCTGGGCCTGATCTCCGAGGTGGACCTTTTGAACGCGCTCCTGGAGGGCCGGGCGCATCCCGACAGCCGCGTCGGGAAGTTCGTGGACCAGGATTTCATCGTGTTGGAGCCGGAGGCGGAGTTGGCTTCGGTTTCCGGAGCTTTCCGGCAGGGAAAAGTCGTCGTGGTTGTGGAGAGGGAGAAAATCGTGGGGATCGTGACCAAGATCGACTTCATCGACTTTCTCTCGAAATGAGGAGCTATGGACCAAAAGCAGAAGTTTGAGACCCGAGCCATTCACGCCGGACAGGAGCCGGATCCTTCCACCGGCGCGGTGATCCCTCCCGTTTATCTCACCAGCACGTACGCCCAGGCCGAACCCGGCGTGCACAAGGGATACGACTATTCGCGCACGGCCAATCCTACGCGTGCGGCTCTCGAAGCTTGTCTTGCTTCTCTCGAAGGCGGGAAGTACGGCACGGCGTACGCCTCGGGGATGGGGGCGTCGGCGACGCTCTTGAGCCTCCTCGACGAAAACAGTCACGTGGTCTGCTGCGACGACGTCTACGGCGGAACGTACCGGCTCTTTACGAAGGTTCTTCACCGGCGGGCGTACCGCTTCACATTCGTGGATCTTACGGACGCGAACGCTCTCGCCGATGCGACGACGGATCAAACCCGGATGATCTGGATCGAAACCCCCACGAATCCACTCTTGAAGCTCATCGACATCGAAGCCGTGTCGGCCTTCGCCCGCAAACGGAAGATTCTCGTCGTCGTGGATAATACGTTCGCGAGCCCGTATCTTCAGAATCCGCTGTCGTTGGGGGCGGACGTGGTCCTTCACTCCACGACGAAATACATCGGAGGCCATTCCGATGTGGTCGGTGGGGCACTGGTTACGGACAGCGACGAGCTTGCCGAGCGAATCCGGTTCCTCCAGAACTCCATCGGCGCCACGGCCGGCCCGATGGATGCGTGGCTCACGCTTCGGGGCGTAAAGACGCTCGCCCTTCGGATGGAACGCCACTGCGCCAACGCCAAGAAGGTCGTGGAATTTCTCAAGAAGCAACCGAAGGTGGAGCAAGTGATCTATCCCGGGGAGCCGTCGCATCCCCAGCACGAGCTGGCCCGGAAACAAATGCGGGATTCCGGCGGCATGGTGAGCGTCCGCCTGAAACTCGACCTCGCGCAGACCAAAAAGTTCCTCTCGCGGCTGCGGATCTTCACACTGGCGGAGAGCTTGGGAGGCGTAGAGTCCCTGATCGAGCATCCGGCGATCATGACGCACGCCAGCCTTCCGGCGGACGTGCGCCAAAAACTGGGCATCACGGACGGTTTCATCCGCCTGTCCGTGGGTATCGAACACGCCGACGACCTGATCGACGATCTGAAATCCGCGCTCGCTTCAATCTGATTTCATTAGAAGTTGCGGGATCCAAGAGAGGGTCCGATTCACGAGCCTTGGTGTCGTAACGCCACCAGCACCATTGAATTCGGTGGACTTTTGACACCGAAATCGGGGACGGAGGTAAAGCTAAGTCGTTGAAAATAAATGACTTCGTCTTTCTGCGATCCGTGGCACACGCGATGCAGTCAGAAGAATCAAACAAATGGGGAAGCGGGGGCTTCCAGACTGAGAGAGATTTGGGAGCCCCCAATAAGTTTGAACGTTGAAAAAACCTGACTGGCTACACGGGTAAGGGGGGGGTCAGGTGGTTCCAGGGGTCCGGGGCTCCAGGGCAGCACTCGGACCCTTCTCGTTTTGGATGATCTCCACCAGCTCATTCGGAAGCGCGAAGCTTACGTATTCATGGATCAGATCGAGTTCTTCGGTTTCCGATCCCATGGCCTCCAACGCTTTTACAACTTCTTGAACGAGATACTCCGGCGCCGAAGCCCCGGCCGTCAGCCCGATCAATCTCCTGTTTTTCAACCAGTCCGGGTCAATCTCGGTCGCGCTGTCGATCAGAAAAGCTTCCACACCGAGCGCTTTGGCCACCTCGCAAAGGCGGTTGGAATTCGAACTGTTTCGGGAACCCACAACAAGAAGGAGATCCATTCCCCTTTTGGCCATCGCCTTCACCGCATCCTGGCGGTTCTGCGTGGCGTAACAGATGTCTTCCTTCGCGGGGGTCTCTAGATTGGGAAAGCGTTTCTGGAGAGCGCGAATGATGGTCTCCACCTCGTCCAAACTCAGCGTCGTCTGCGTAAGCGCCACCACCTTATCCGGATGCATAATCCGGATTCGCTCGGCCTCCCCGATCGTTCCCACGACCTGAATGGCGTCCGGTGCTTCGCCCATGGTTCCTATGACCTCATCATGGTCCTCGTGCCCGATCAGGAGGATGGAGTATCCGAGCTTCCTGAAACGGTGCACCTCCATGTGGACCTTCGTCACAAGAGGGCACGTGGCGTCGATGACATGCAGTTTCCTTTCCCGCGCTTCGCTCCAAACGTCCGGTGCGACGCCGTGGGCGCTGAAAATTACAAGGCCCGCCTGCGGGACCTCGTTCAGCGAATCGATGAACATCACGCCCCGGGCCCGGAACCATTCCACCACGGCGCGGTTGTGCACGATCTCCTTACGGACGTACAATGGCGTTCCGAAATGCCGAAGCGCCAATTCCACCGTATCGATGGCCCGGACAACACCCGCACAGAACCCGCGGGGGCGCGAGACTAACGTTTTCAGCATGGCCGTGACTCATGACAGAAAAATCAAGGGCTTTCAAGCGGTCGCGCTGGTCCTAGCTCTGGGATTGGCCGCCGTGCACGGAGAGGAGAAGGCAAATGCGCCGTCCGCGGAAGCGGCCGCGCCCGAAAAGAGCGAAGTCCTGGAGCTTGAGACGATCGCTCCGAGGCCCCAAGTTGAGGATGGACCGGTTCGAATGGGGGACCCCGAAGTCATCTGGGACGCGCCTCCCAAGGAAGAACCTCTTCCAAAGCCCGGCCCGGTGTCGAGTCCCGCGGCCCCGAAAGTGGGGCCTACGGGAAAGTCCGCCGAAGAAACCGTGCAGGCGCTTCTAGCGTCGGTACACCCGGGGGACGCGTATCCCGAGCAGTACCGGCAAATGCTGGATCTCGGCGAGTCCGCCGTGCCCACGCTCGTACAGGTCTTGAATGATCCTTCGTCGGTTTGGCAGACGCGCTGGTTCGCAGCGATGGCTCTGGGCCGGATCGGCGGTGCCAGCGCCAAAGGCTCATTGGAGGCCGCAGCCGAGGACCCGCTCTTCTTGATTCGGTTGGCGGCCGTTCAGGCGTTGGGAATTTTGAGGGAAGTCTCGTCCGCCGCCGTTGTGCGCAAGGCGCTATCGGACAAAGCCATGGTGGTTCGAGCTTCGGCTGCCGATACCACGGGCCTTTTGAGGGATCCGGAGGCCCTGCCGCTTCTTCAGAAAGAGTTGTTCGAACCACGGAACTTCTATCGGGGCCGCAGCCTCTGGGTCCGCGCTCATATTGTGGACGCGCTGGTGAAAATCGGTTCCGAGGCCAGCGTGCCGGCTCTGGTCCGCTTGCTCAAGGACCAGGATGCGGGTCTCCGTTCCAAGGCCTGCGATGCATTGGAAAGGCTTGTTTCCAAGCCGCCGGCACCGGCGGACGCCGCGAGCTCCTGCGAAAAACGCTGGTTGAGTTGGTATCAGCGGCCGCGCTGAGAGCTTTTCTCCACTGCGGAGATCATCACGGTCTTCGGTTGATCGTTCACGGTGTACACAAGTCGATACCCTTCCAGGGAGATCTGGCGGAAACCGGGCCTTTGAAGAACGGCTTTGGATCGGGAAGGCTTCGGATCGGACCTCAGGTCGTCCATCTGAGCGCGGAGGCGGTCGAAGATTTCAAAAGGGAGATCCTCCATGGATTCCTTCACGCCCGGCGCAAAGTAAAGGGCGTAAGGCGGTCTGGATAGGACCGGAGGATCGATCCGCACCGCCGATGGCTGGGCGCCCGGGCCGCGCCCATGATGGATGCTCTTCGCCAGGCGTGCGACCCGGCGATCCAAAGCCTCATAGATTTTGTGCGGAGGATAACGGTGCAGCCCCCATGCGATCCCGAAACCGGCGGTCGCCAGGAACGCTCCCTTCGCCAGCCAACCGGGGAACCGGAGCGGAGGCTTCTTGATCCCAATCACGCTGGGGGCCAGCGTCTCGGAAGGCGAGCGTTCGGTGCTACGGATCGACGGCCTGGAATCTTGAAGAATCTCATCGGTTGGAATTCCGAACAGGGAACGCACGAATGCGCCCACGTCGGCATCCGTCACGGTGCCGAAGAACTCGTTCTGGTACGCGTCGAGGGCCGTCACGAACTCGCCGGCGCTTTGAAAACGTTTCCGAGCCTTCTTTTCGAGGGCCTTGAGGACGATCTCGGACAGGGCTTTGGGGACCTTCGAGTTGACCTGCGAGGGATCTCTGGGCAGCGCCTCGCGCACCTGAGCGAGAAGTTTGATGTCGGATTCGGCCTGGTAAAGGCTTTCCAGCGTCAATAGCTCCCACAGGACGATACCCGAGGAAAAGACGTCCGTGCGATGATCCACGTCCTCCCCGCGGGCCTGCTCCGGAGACATGTAGCTGAACTTTCCCTTCAAGATTCCGGCCTGCGTGGATCCCGCGACCGTCGAGGCCTTCGCGATCCCGAAATCCAGGATCTTCACCTCTCCCCAGAGCGAGATCAGGACATTGTGAGGGGAGATGTCCCGATGCACGATCCCGAGCGGTTTGTCGTAATTGTCCCGTTTCGTGTGCGCGTATTCCAGTGCGCGGAGGACCTGGCTCATGATGTAGACCGACATCTGCACCGGCAGTTCCACGTTCCTGGTTTTGCAGCGGATCATGATCGACTTCAGGTCTTTGCCGCGGACGTATTCCATCGCGATAAAATAATTCCCATCCACCATGCCGAAATCCACGACGGGCACGATGTTCGGATGGTTAAGGCCCAGGCTCAGGCGCGCCTCGTTCACGAGCATGCCGACGAGCTTCTTGTCCTGCATGAATTGCGGGAGGATCCGCTTGATGGCAAAAACCGCGTCGGGACTCCCCTTGCGGTTCGCCTTGTAGACCTCGGCCATCCCGCCCATCCCGAGCTTGGAGATCAACGTGTAACGGCCGAATGTGGGGTTGTCTTGGGACGGGGGCAAACGAAAAGCCTCCCTTTCCGGAGTTTACTTCCCGGCGCCCGACCGGATGGCCACCAGCTGTGCCTCGATTTCATCCAGCAGAGCCGCTTCCTTGGACGTGGAAGATTCCGTCGTGATCCACTGGTAGAGCGATCCGGAGAAGTCGGCTCCCGCCGTCACCGCGTCCGAAAGATATTGTTCCTCGCTGCCCACGCGCACGTGCACGCCCGACTTGGTGGGCTGTAATTTGAGGGTCATCTTGAAGCGGATGTTGTACGGGATTCGCGTTTCCCCGTAACCGGAGTAGAGCCGGTCCGATTTGCCGAGGACCCAATCGGTCAAAACCAGCCCGCTCTCCCGCTGTGAGGAAGCCACGGCGTACCTTTTGGCGGCTAGAGCGCCAAGTGAGGCTCTCCAAACATCGGCGAAACTTCCCGAGTACGTTTTTCTCGTGGAGCGATCGGCCGACGGGAGCCTCCCGGGCTCGTTGAATTCTTTAGAAGCGCAACCGGCCAGAAGGCCGGATGCGAGGACAAAAATCACAACTGTTCGGGCTCGCATAGAAATGGAAGCATACCATTCCCGCCAGTTCCGTGAAACCAGCATTACATTCGGGATCGTGCGCATCGCAGGGCCCACCGAGCGGTGTCTTGGCGCGCCTTGACAGGAGAGAGAGGGCTCCGGTATAGCGCCCAGGACGCCTTCGGGGGCGTTGTTTGAAAGGGGGCTTGGTGACGAAGCAAGAGCTGATCGAGAAAATCGCCGAATTGCACAGGCACCGGGACATTTCCAAGGCGGCGGCTTCGGATTTGGTGGAGAGCCTTTTCGACAATCTGTTCCTGGCGGTGCGGAGGAAAAATCGCTTCAGCTACCCCGGTTTCGGGACTTTCGTCGTCCGGAAGAGGAAGGAACGCAAGGGACGGAACCCCCAGACCGGCCAGGAAATGCACATTCCCTCCTGCAAGACGGTGGTATTCCGCCCCGCCCAGTGCATCAAGGACCTGCTGAAGTAGCCCAAGCAAGGGAAACGTCATATTTGCCGCATCTCTGCGTTGGTCGCGGCAAACCTGCCGTTGTGTCGAATGCTGCGCTAGCTCGCATTCGAGTCACCGTATTTTTGGCAGGTTTGCAATGCGCAGTCCTCATTGGCCTATTAAGCCAACTCCGGTCTGTGCTCGGCGTCTGCCTTGACCTGCGGACAAATCTGAACGTTTCGTAGTGGCTCGAGACCTCTCAACGAGAGCTTGCGAGAGTTCAGTTCTCGTCTTTGGTGATGTTGTACTTTCGGATCTTTTCGTGAAGCGTTGACTTCGCGATTCCCAGCACCTTCGCGGTAACCTTCTTGTTCCAGGCGTTCCTCTCGAGTTCGGTAACGATCCGGTCCCGCTCGATCTCCTTGAGAGTCTTGGTGACCGTTTCGGGAACCCGGAGCGTTTTCTCGTCGAAATCATGGTGTGTGGGATCGGTGGCTCCCATAGGCGCGAACTGAATGTCCCCGGTGCTGATCGTGGAAGTGCGGCACGTGAGAATCGCGCGGCTGACGACGTTCTTCAGCTCGCGCACGTTCCCGGGCCAGTTATAGTCGATGAGAAGATCGACGGCTCCCCGGTCGAGGGTCTTGGGCGACTTGGCCCTTCCGGCGGCGAGCTCCTGGCGAAGAAAATATTCCGCCAGCATGGGTATGTCTTCGCGGCGGTCGCGCAACGACGGGATTTCAAGGGGGACGACGAAGATGCGGAAGAACAGGTCTTCGCGGAAACGCCCCTTCTGGACCTCCCTGGCCAGGTTTCGGTGCGTGGCCGCCAGGACGCGCACGTCCACGGGAATCGCCTGCGTTCCGCCCACGCGCTTGATTTCGCGGGCCTCCAGGACCCGAAGCAGCTTGGGCTGGAGGTCGAGAGGAAGCTCCCCTACCTCGTCCAGAAACAGCGTTCCCTCGTCAGCCAGCTCGAAGGCGCCCTTGCGTTGCTGGTGGGCCGATGTGAAGGCGCCCTTTTCGTGGCCGAACAGCTCGCTCTCGATCAGGTCTTTCGAAATGGCGCCGCAATTGAGGGCGACGAAAGCCTTGTGCGAGCGCGGGCTCCGGTTGTGCAGCGCGCGGGCCACCAATTCCTTTCCGCTGCCGGTTTCCCCTTGGATCAGGACCGTCGCGTCCGAGGGCGCGATTCTCTGGATGAGAGCGAAAAGCCGCTGCATTTCCGGGTGATTGGAGTGGATCCCCTCGAATTCCGCCTCGGAAGCCGGCTCGACCCGGGCGCGTTCCTCCAGCGAAACGAAACGGACTTTGGTCCGCCCGACTTCGATGGCCGTGTTCGGCTTCAGCTCGATCTCACCGATCCTTTGGCCGTTCACGAACGTGCCGTTCGTGCTGCCCAAATCCTTCAGGGTAAAGGTGCCGCCGCGGTACTCGATCTTGCAATGAGTGTTCGAAACGTACTCGTCGGAAAGAACCACGTCGCAGGAGCGGGATTTTCCGATGGTGAAAACCGACTTCGTGACGGCGAACATCTTGCTGGGCGGGCCGTCCAGGCTCAACATCGTGCGTTCCATCACGAGTTCGTGCTTGTCGGGGCGGTAGGAAAGAACCCGCGTCGGGTCGCGATCCTGGGAGCGAGTGTCCTCCTCCTCGGGCGGGGGACTTCCGACCTGAATGAGCCAGTCGGCCACCCGGACAACGTCGTTCATCTTGAGCTCGGCCGTCGAGATGCGCTCGTTGTTGAGGAACGTGCCGTTGGTGGATTTGTCCGTGACGAAATATTTGTCCTCTTTGCGCGTGATGGTGAGGTGCACGCGGGAGATCGCTCCGTCGGGAAGGCAGATGTCGTTGTGGCTGGCCCGCCCGACTGTGGTGAGTTCCTTGGTGAGGAAGTATCGCATGACTTCCTCTTGTCCTTTTCGAAGGGATAATTCGATCATGGCCGCGCGGAGGTTCAGCCTAACACAGCCGATGGAGATGCGCCAAAGAGGCTAGCGCAGGGAAGCTTTGAGTCGCGGTGCCGCGCGGAACGCGATCGTGGTGCGAGCCTTGATGACGATCTTCTCGCCCGTCTTGGGATTTCTCCCTTCGCGCTCCTTCCGCTTCCTCAGATTGAACGCGCCGAACCCGGGATAGGTGAACTTTCCGTCTCTCTTGATCCCTTTCGCCAGAAGATCGAACGCCGTGTCCACCATGTTTGTGATGGCCACCCGCGAGATCTTCCGCGGCCTGTTGTCCCGAAACACCCTCTCGATCAGCTCGGCTTTTGTCATGGAAAGGCGCCTCATAACCGTTTTCCCCGAATGCTGTCAAGCGCGGGTTTGCCGGTCAGGGGAGAGTCCGATATAAAATCATTCGTTTTGCGCGATCTCAGGTTTCTGATTGGGTTCTCTTGCCTTGTTCTCGGCTGCGGCAGCTCGGATACGGCAAGGACCTCCGTTTCATTCATCGATTTTTCGCCTAATCCGGCGTTGTTGTCGGCCGGAACGTGCTCGTCGCAGGCGACGCTGGTCTCGTTGGTTCCCCATGTGGCCACGATTCAGGCGCTGGTCGCGTACTTTCATGACGATCGGGGGAGGGAGGTGCGGTTGCAAGGGCCTGTGGGCCTGTTCGGAATCGGGCCGGAGGGGCTGGTGATCCCGGCCCAGGGAACGACGACGGCCTCAATCTCCTTCGATCTGTCCGCCGGCGGTTTGAGCGCCCCGATTCATGGAGATGTGGTGATCACGGGCGTATATGAAACCGGCGCCGTCGATTTTACGGGGTCTCTTCAATGCCAATGAACGTGTATCCAAGGCGGATCCGGAGGAATAAGCCATGAAGCGAATGATACGCGCCCCGAGAGGAACGAAGATCGTCTGCAAAGGGTGGCATCAAGAAGCCGCCCTCAGAATGCTGATGAACAATCTGGACCCGGAAGTGGCCGAGAAACCGGACGAGCTCATCGTGTACGGGGGAACCGGCCGGGCCGCCCGGAGCTGGGAGGACTACGACCGGATCGTGAGGGCGCTTCAACGGCTCGAGAACGACGAAACGCTCCTCGTGCAATCGGGGCGGGCCGTGGGGATTGTTCGCACGCACGAAGAGGCACCCCGAGTTCTCATTTCCAACGCGATGTTGGTCCCGGCATGGGCCACGTGGGAGCACTTCTGGGAGCTGGAACGGAAGGGGCTCACGATGTACGGCCAGATGACGGCGGGGAGTTGGATCTACATCGGCACGCAGGGGATTCTTCAGGGGACGTACGAAACCTTCGCGGCCGCCGCTCGCAAGAGCTTCGGCGGCTCGCTTGCGGGGAGGTTCGTCCTTTCCGGAGGCCTGGGCGGGATGGGAGGAGCGCAGCCTCTTGCGGTCACGATGAACGCCGGGATTTTCCTGGGCGTGGAGATCGATCCGCGCCGGCTTGCGCGGCGACTGGATACGAAATACCTGGATGTACGCGCAACGGACCTCGAGGATGCGCTCAGGCGTGTTGAAACGGCCAAGAGGAACAAAGAGTCGGTCTCAATCGGCCTTGTGGCGAATGCCGCCGACATCTGCGGCCAGCTTGTGAAGCGCGGAATCACGCCGGATCTGGTGACGGACCAGACTTCGGCGCACGATCCGTTGAACGGCTACGTTCCGCAGGGCCTGACGTTGGAGGCTGCCGCGGCTCTTCGAACGAAGGATCCGGACGAATACGTGCGGCGCGCCCGCGCATCGATCGTGACGCAGGTCAGAGCGATGCTGGAAATGAGGAAAAAGGGAGCCGTGGTTTTCGATTACGGAAACAATCTGAGGGGACAGGCTCAGGTTGGAGGCCTCAGGAACGCGTTCGACTATCCCGGGTTCGTGCCCGAATACATCCGGCCGCTCTTTTGCGAAGGAAAGGGGCCGTTCCGCTGGGTGGCGCTCTCCGGGGACCCAAAAGACATCGACCGGACCGACCGGGCGATTCTGGAACTCTTCCCGAAGGATAAGGCGTTGGCGCGCTGGATCCGCCTCGCTCGGGAGCGCGTCCAATTCCAGGGGCTCCCCGCCCGGATCTGCTGGCTTGGATACGGAGAGAGAGCGCAAGCGGGCCTCAGATTCAACGAGCTCGTGGAGAAAGGCGAGATCTCGGCTCCCATCGTGATCGGACGGGATCACCTGGATTGCGGTTCCGTGGCTTCCCCCAACCGGGAAACGGAGGGGATGAAGGACGGGAGCGATGCGATCGCCGACTGGCCGATCCTCAACGCCTTGGCCAATACGGCGAGCGGTGCTTCGTGGGTTTCCGTTCACCACGGCGGGGGCGTGGGAATCGGCTATTCGATCCACGCTGGGATGGTGGCCGTAGCCGACGGCACGAAGATGGCCGCCCGGAGGTTGGAACGGGTTTTGACGACGGACCCGGCCACCGGCGTGATCCGTCATGCCGACGCGGGGTACGAAATCGCGCAAGACGTGGCGCGCACGAAGAACGTGGATCTGGCGAAATGACCGCGCGTCGAAAACTACCCCGTCGTCGGAGTCCCGCCGCCGGGCGCCGGTCCCTGGACTCGACTCTGTCCAAGGAACCGTTGCTCGTGGTGGATCGTATCGGGTGTTGCGTGACGCTGGACCCTGCGGTCGGCGACGCTCCTCTCGGGACGGTTGGGAAGGCCGCGGTGGCCTTACGGGGTGATCGGATCGCGTGGGTGGGGCCGCGCACGGAACTCCCCAAGGAATATGCGGGCGCCGAGCGCGTCGACGCGGCAGGGGCGTTGGTGACGCCGGGGCTCGTGGATTGCCACACGCACCTTCTCTTCGCGGGAACCCGGGCGGACGAGTTCTTCCTGCGCCTCTCCGGCGCCTCGTACGAGGAAATCGCGCGCCGAGGGGGAGGAATTCAGCGGACCGTGAGTGCTTTGGCCGCGGCGACGGACGCCGAGCTTCTGCGAAGCACGCGGGAACGCCTCGATCAGTTTCTCGCGTCCGGTGTGACGACGGTCGAGATCAAGACCGGCTACGGCCTTTCGCTGGAACAGGAACTCCGGTCCTTGGGGCTCATCCGGAAGCTGAATCACGCGGCCGATGTCATCCCCACGTTTCTGGGAGCGCACACGATACCGAGCGAATGGAGAGGCGACCGAAAGGGGTACGTGAAATTGGTGATGGAGGAAATGCTCCCGGCCGTGGCTGCAAAGAGGCTCTCGAGGATCTGCGACGTGTTTTTGGATGACACGGCTTTCACATTGGATGAAGCGCGGACGATTCTCTCAAAAGCCTTGCAGCTCGGGTTGGGGGTCAAGGTCCATGCGGATCAAATGAAGGAGAACGGAGGCGCGGAACTCGCCGCGGAACTCGGCGCCCTGTCGGCCGACCATCTGGAATGTGTAAGCAATCGCGGGGTCAGGGCCCTGGCCAAGAAGGGGGTTGTGGGGGTTTTGTTGCCCGGCGCCGTGTTTTTCCTGGGGAAGCGCGGTTACGCTCCCGCTCGGAAGTTGCTCGAAGCCGGGGTCCGGGTGGCGATCTCGACCGACTCGAACCCGGGAACGTCCATGACCCAGAACCTTCCCCTGATGATGACACTCGCCGCCGTCGAAATGAAAATGACCGCCGAGGAGATCTGGCCGGCCGTGACCGCCCACGCAGCTCAAGCTCTGGGCCTTGTGGATCGGGGACAGATCATGCGAGGAGCTCTGGCGGATCTCGTCGTTTGGGATGCGCAAGATCCCGAGGAAATCCCGTACCGTTTCGGTACCCCGAGGACTCTCCAAGTCGTCCGGCGCGGAACGCCGATCTTGCCCCAGCGTTGCGGACCAAAAAACAATTGAAGTATCATGGGGTTGAGAATAAGCGTTCAATCCTTAAGCCTTTCGAAGGGAATTCCCGGATCCGCTTGACTTCGCGTCGTTATCCCATTAGAACTACGCGTCTTTTTTAGGAAGTATCGATCATGAGACACAAGACTTATTCACAGCGGAAAGAAGACGCGGTTCGAAATTGGCGCGTGATGGATGCCGAAGGCAAGGTGCTGGGCCGCCTGGCCACGCAGATCGCCATCATCCTTAGAGGGAAGGACAAGCCCACGTTCACGCCGCACATTGACGGAGGCGATTTCGTCGTCGTTGTCAATGCGGACAAAGTGGTGCTGACGAGGAACAAGCTGAACACCAAGATTTACGCGCATTTCACCGGATATCGCGGCGGCCTGAAAACTCGGCCCGCCAAAGAGATGTTGGAAAAAGATCCCGAAGAGATGATCCGTCTGGCCGTGTGGGGAATGCTGCCGAAAGGGCCCCTCGGCCGCGACATAATCAAGAAACTGCAAATCTATAAAGGGCCGTCGCATCCGCATGCGGCCCAGAAGCCGACCGCCGCGTAAGGGCGGTCGCCAGGAGTTGAGACGGCATGCCGAAGGCGTTTTATAAGTTCACGGGAGTCGGGAAGAGAAAGACCGCGGTGGCGCGGGCGTTCATGAACGAGGGAGAGGGCCGCTACGTGATCAACGAGCGGGCGTTCGAGGAATATTTCCCCACGAAGGCCCTGCAGATCGCAGTTGTGCAGCCGTTCGAAGTGACGGGCACCACGGGAAAGTTCGATGTGAAGATCCGGGTCGTCGGTGGCGGGCCCACGGGCCAAGCGGAAGCCTCGCGCCACGCGATCAGCCGGGCACTTCTTAAAGCGGATATCGAACACCGGACCAAACTGAAAGCCGCCGGATTTCTGACGCGGGACGCGAGAAAGAAGGAACGCAAGAAGTATGGACAACCCGGAGCGCGAAAGCGTTTCCAATACTCGAAGCGTTAAAAAAGATTTTTCGATTCGGTTTTTTCGAAAAAAGGGGCTTCTTGCCCCTTTTTTCTTGCCCAAAATCCGCCGCAGTCTTTTAAACGAGGAGCGTGTCGTGTGCTCAGGTCGTCTTTGACTGAAGAGACGATCACTCGTGGCTGGAGCCGCTGGTGTTCCGTCGGCTCCGCCGGCAATCTAAGGCTCCGCCGCCGGAGCCCCCAGCGGCCAAACGATCTGCATGCGATTTCGCACACATCGGCTAAGCCGGTGTGTAAGTTCAGTGGCGTAGGGTTGGAGAGAAGGTTCTCGTTCGATAAGGAGGAACAGAAATGAAGCAGGCTAAGTTCATCTTCGTGACGGGAGGGGTGGTTTCGTCGTTGGGCAAGGGGGTGGCTGCATCCTCTATCGGAGCTCTTCTAGAGACCCGGGGCCTGAGGATCACGATGCAGAAGCTCGACCCGTACATCAACGTGGACCCTGGCACGATGTCTCCGTTCCAACACGGCGAGGTTTTTGTGACGGCGGACGGCGCGGAAACCGACCTGGACCTGGGGTATTACGAGCGCTTCACGAACGCGAAAATCACGAAGGCGAGCAACTTCACGACCGGAAAGGTCTACCACAACGTGATCGAGAAAGAGCGGCGCGGGGATTATCTGGGCGCCACGGTCCAGGTGATTCCGCACATCACCGACGAGATCAAGACGCTCATCCTGGAAAACGCCAAAGGCGTGGACGTGGCGATCATCGAGGTCGGGGGAACCGTCGGGGACATCGAAAGCCTTCCGTTCCTGGAGGCGATCCGGCAATTCCGCTCCGACCTGGGGCGCGAGAACGTCCTCTACGTCCACGTCACGCTGGTGCCGTACATCGGCACCGCCGGAGAACTCAAAACGAAACCCACCCAACATTCCGTCAAAGCGCTGCAACAAATCGGAATCCAGCCGGACATCCTGCTCTGCCGGACGGACCGGTTTCTCCCGCCGGAAATCAAGAAAAAGATCGCGCTGTTCTGCAACGTGACGCCCGAATCGGTCATTACGGCCAAGGACGTGGACACGCTGTACGAAGTCCCGCTCGTTTTCCATAAGGAGGGGTTGGACGAACGGATCGTGGATTTCCTCAGCATGTGGACGCGCCAACCCGATCTCTCGGTTTGGGAACAGCTTGTGGAGCGGGCCACCAACCCGAAGCTGGAGGTGACGATCGGCGTTGTCGGCAAGTACGTGCATCTTGCGGATTCCTACAAGAGCCTCAATTCCGCGTTGGAGCACGGAGGAATCGCCAACAACGCCCGGGTCCGGCTTCTCTTCATCGATTCGGAGCGGATCGAAGCGGACGGAACTGAGAAGCACGTCAGCGGGGCGGACGGCCTTCTGGTTCCCGGCGGATTCGGAAACCGCGGCATCGAGGGGAAAATCAAAGCGATCCAATACGCGCGCGAGAAGAACATCCCGTTTTTCGGAATCTGCTTGGGCATGCAATGTGCCGTTATCGAGTTCGCGCGGAACGTTCTTAAGCTGTCCGAAGCCAACTCCTCGGAGTTCGATGAGCAAACGAAGGACCCGGTCATCGACCTGATGGAACATCAGCGTGGCGTCGCGGTGAAAGGAGCCACGATGCGTCTGGGTACGTACGCATGCGCTTTGACTCCCGGCAGCCTGGCTCAGAAAGCCTATCAGAAAGGCGAGATCTCCGAGCGGCATCGCCACCGGTTCGAAGTGAACAATGAATACCGGGAACGCTTGGAAAAGGCCGGGCTGGCGGCTTCCGGCCTCTCCCTCGACGGAAAGCTGGTGGAGTTGATGGAACTGACGGGGCACCGCTGGTTTCTGGGCTGCCAGTTCCATCCGGAGTTTCAGTCCAAGCCGATGGCCTGCCATCCGCTCTTCCGCGAGTTCATCCGGGCGGCGCTGGAGTACCAACGTTTAAGGATTAATCCTTAAACGTTTTCTGATCCGGTACCCGCCAACGGTTACGGACCTCCGGTTTCCGGGTCTATTCTTGAGCCGATTGAAGATCCGGTCCGGCCGTGTTAGAGGGGCCGCTTCGATGCCGATTCCGTTAAAGCAGCTCCTTCGTGTGGGCTCGTATGTCGTCAGGCAGAAACTGATGAGGAACAAACGTTTCTCCATGGTCCTGATGCTGGAGCCTCTTTTCCGCTGCAATTTGAAATGCGTGGGATGCGGGAAGATCCAGCAGCCCCGCGAAGTTTTGAAAAAGGAACTGACGCCGGGGGAGTGTTTCCGGGCCGCCAAGGAATGCGGCGCCCCGATCGTTTCCATCGCCGGAGGGGAGCCTCTGCTCCATCCTCGGATCGGGGAGATCGTGGACGGTTTCGTGTCCCGGAAGAGATTCGTCTACCTGTGCACGAACGGGATTCTCCTCGAAAAAAACCTCCATCGCTTCACCCCGTCGGACTATTTCACGATCAGCGTGCATGTCGACGGGATGCAGCGGCGGCACGATGAGCTGGTGGCCCTGGAAGGCACGTTTGAAAAAGCCATATCTGGCATCGAAACTGCGAAAGCCCTCGGTTTTCATCTCAACACGAACACGACGGTGTTCGAAGGGGAGTCGCCCGAGGAATTGGCGGACCTTTTCGATTTCCTGACGGAATTGGGCGTGGACGGCCTGACGGTATCCCCCGGGTATGCGTACGAACATGCGCCGGACCGGGAACACTTTCTCCAACGTGAGCGGACGCAGCAATTCTTCATGCGGCTGTTCGAAATCGGCCGCCAACGCGGCCGAAAGTGGCCTTTCAATCACTCCCCGTTCTTCCTGGATTTTCTGGAAGGAAAGATCGATTACGATTGCACGCCTTGGGGTAATCCGAACTATTCCGTATTGGGTTGGCAGGCGCCTTGCTACCTGTTCGCGGAGGGGTACGCGAGGTCCTTTCGGGAGCTCCTGGAGGCCACGGACTGGAAAGCCTACGGAAGAAAGAGCGGGCATCCCGGTTGCACCGATTGCATGATGCACTGCGGATACGAGCCGAGCGCCGTCGCCGACTCCACGCGGAATCTGGCGCATACAATCCGTTCGATACGTTCCGTGTTGAGCTGAACCGGCGGCGCGACATTCAAAAAAAGTGCCAACGCAACCCGTTGATATTATGAAACAATAGCTGCTCAGTTCAACTTTCGACTTTTCAGCCACCCCCGGGGGGTGCTATCGTCTGAAGGACAGGAAGGTGTGGAGGAGGAGGACCTCCGGCAGTCCCAGAACCCCTTGAGTTTCCTCCGCGCTGACGTCCGGGAAACCTCCAGGCCTTCCGAGACCGTATCCCATGGCGCTCGAACTGAAACAAACTCTACGCCTGAGCCAGCAGCTGGTGATGACGCCGCAGCTGCAGCAGGCCATCAAACTCCTCCAGCTCAACCGCCTCGAACTGGCCGAGCACATCATGGGCGAGATGCTCGAGAACCCGTTGCTCGAGGAGACGCCGGAAGTCTCCGAAGAGGAAATCAAGGAGGACGCGAAAGCCGAGAACGCCGAAAACACCGAAAAGCGGGAAGAAAAAGAGGAGAACAGCGAGGACAAAGCCAAAGAAATGCAGCCGGAGAAGGGGGAGGGCGCCGACGACATCAACTGGGAGAACTACCTGAACAGCCAGACGTACCAGCCGTACACCGGCGGCGGGTTCAAGGACATCGACCCGGATCTTCCCTCCTACGAATCCACGATGACCCGGCAGGAATCGCTGGCCGATCATCTTTCGTGGCAGCTCAAACTTTCGAAGCTGAGCGAGCGCGAGCAAGAAATCGCGGAAATGATCATCGGCAATCTGGACGACAACGGATACCTGCGGGCGACGGTGGAGGACATCGCCCACAAAATCCGCGCCACGGCCGAGGAAGTGGAGCCGGTGCTTCGGAAGCTTCAGGAATTCGATCCGATCGGCGTGGGCGCCCGGGATCTGCGCGAATGCCTGCTCATTCAGGCGCGCAATCTCCCCGAGAACGAGCTCGTCCTCAAGATCATCGGCGAGCACCTCAAGGATCTGGAGCGCAAGGCGCTCGGTTCCGTCGCAAAAGCCTGCGACGTCCCGGTGGCGGAAATCGTGGAAGCGGTCAAGAAAATCAGCCGATTGGAGCCGAAACCGGGCCGGCGGTTTTACGACGAGAGTTCCCAATACATCACGCCGGATATCTACGTGTACAAAGTCGGGGACGAGTACGTCATCGTGCTCAACGAGGACGGCCTTCCGAAGCTCCGGATTTCAAACTTCTATCAAAGCATCCTTCGCTCGGGGGATCGCAAGGTTTCTCTTACCAAGGAGTACATCAACGAGAAGCTCCGTTCGGCGCTCTGGCTCATTCGTTCGATCCATCAACGCCAGCGCACGATTTACAAGGTCACGGAATCGATCGTGAAGATGCAGCGGGCGTTCCTGGACCACGGGATCTCCGCGCTCCGGCCGATGGTGTTGAGGGACGTGGCCGAGGACATCGGCATGCATGTATCCACCGTGAGCCGGGTCACGTCGAGCAAATACATTCACACGCCTCAAGGGATTTTCGAGCTGAAGTACTTCTTTAATTCGAGCATCCGGAGGTTAGAGGGAGACGGCGTGGCATCGGAGGCGGTGAAGAACCGCATCCGGGAGATCATTCAAGCGGAGGACGCGCGCCGTCCGTTCAGCGACCAGGAACTCGTGGAGCTCTTGCGGCAGAGCAATATTGACATCGCCCGCAGAACTGTTGCCAAATATCGTGAAATGTTGGGAGTCCTTTCCTCGTCCAAGCGGAAAAAGTTTTTTTAGGAGGTCGAAGACATGAAAATGACGATTACGTTCCGGCACATGCAATCGAGCCCGGCCATCAAGGAGTATGTCGACGATCGGCTCTCCAAGTTGGACCGTTATCTAAGACACCCCACGGATGCGCATGTGATTCTGACGGTGGAGAAAAGCCACCACTTCGCGGAGATCGTGGTGTCCTCCAAGGGCTTACACGCCAAGGGGTCGGGCCGCACACAGGACATGTACGCCGCAATCGACGGAGCCGTGGAAAAGGTGGAGAAAACGCTGAAGCGGTACCACGACAAGAAGATCCAGAAGAGCCACGACACGCCCTTGGACGTGACTCCGTAGATTCACCGGAGAAGTTCGGATTCTGAAGCCGCGGAAACCCCGCGGCTTCTTTTTTGGCGGGGATTGGGGTAGGTTTCGCGTCGTGAAGCTGACCGACATGCTCCAGGAGCCGTTGATTTTTCCGGACCTTTGGATCCATCAAAAGGAAGAGGCTCTGAGGGTCATGTCGGAGGGGATCGCCAAGGCCGTTCCGGAGGTGGACGCGAAGGATCTCTTTGCCACCATCATGGAACGGGAGAAGCTCTGCTCCACCGGTATTGGAAGCGGGATCGCCATCCCGCACGCCAAGATTCCGAAGCTGGCGGCTCATGTGATGGCCATGGGGCGTAGCCGGGCGGGGATCGATTTCGGATCGATCGACAAGAAGCCCGTCCATCTCATCTTTATGATCGTGGGGCCCACGGCTTCCAATGAGAACCATCTCAAAGCGCTGGCGCGGATCTCGAAGTTCCTTCACGACACGAATTTTCGGGACCGGCTTTTAACCGCCGATTCCGCCAAGAAGATCTACGACATCATCGCCGACAAGGACGCGCAATACTGAGGGAATAAAGCGACGTGAGGGCCATAATCATCTCCGGGCTGTCGGGATCGGGCAAAACGTCGGCCATCAAAGCTCTCGAGGATGCGGGGTACTATTGCATCGACAACCTCCCGGTTCCACTGCTGCGTGCCTTCTTTGAGCTTTCGTCTCATTCGGCGGCGGAGATCCAAAAAGTCGCGCTGGGGCTCGACGCCCGCGACAAGATACACATTGGAAAGCTTCCGGAGACCCTAAAACAGCTCGCGGTGGAAGGCCATTCGTTCGAGTTGCTCTTCCTGGACGCTTCCGATGAGGTCCTGGCCCGGCGCTTCAGCGAGACGCGCCGCAAACACCCGCTGGCGCTGGAGGGATCCCCTGTGGAAGGGATCCGCAAAGAGCGGGAGCTCTTGAAACCGGTGCGGGACATGGCCGCGCACGTCTTCGATACGAGCACGATGCGGACCACGGACCTGCGCCAGCAGGTCGTCAAACGGTACATGGAACCCTCCCAAAAGCCCTCCCTCTCCGTGCAGGTCGTGAGCTTCGGGTTTAAACACGGCCTTCCGCTCAATGCGGACCTGGTTTTCGATGTGCGTTTTCTCCCCAACCCGTTTTTCAAGGAGGACCTCAAGCGGCTCAACGGCATGCATCCGGACGTGATCGATTACGTCATGGCGAAGGGGGAGGCGTCGGAGTTGCTCAAAGAGCTTAAACGGTTGATGCGGTTCATGATCCCGCGCTTCGACCGGGAGGGAAAGAGCTACCTTACGATCGCCGTCGGATGCACGGGCGGCAAACACCGGTCGGTGGTGATCGCGAAGAACGCCGCGGATTTCGTGGAGAAACTGGGCTATCCCGTCACGCTCGTTCATCGCGATATGGAGCTGGAGTGAGGCGGGAAGGGGCCCCGTTGCTCGCCGCCCAGGTAACCATCGTCAACGAAAAGGGAATCCACACGCGTACGGCCACGGAACTCGTCAAGCTGGCTCAAACTTTTCATTCCGCGATTCGGATCTCACTGGATCGAATCACGGCCGACGCCAAGAGCGTAATCGAACTTTTGACGCTGGGGGCAGGGAAGGGACAAGTCGTGAGCGTCGAGGCTGAGGGGCCGGATGAGGCGGAGGCCCTCGAGAAGATCGTTCGTTTCATCCGGAACGGGTTCGCCGGGGCGAACGAATGAAGGCGAAAGAGATCCAACTCAAAGGAACGGGGGCCTCGCCCGGAATCGCGTTGGGATACGTGCATGTGTTGGACCGCGGGAAGATCCCTGTCCCCCGGCGGACGCTCACGGCCGACAAGCTGGAGTGCGAACTGGAACGCTTTGAGGAGGCTCTGGCTCTCGCCCGCGATCAGCTCGGACATCTTCGGAAAAAGGTAAGCGCGGAACAAGGGGAAGAGCATCTTTATCTTCTCGAGGCCCAACTCCTGATGCTGGACGACCGCAGTCTGATCGAGGAAACGCGGGCGATCATCCAAAGCAACAGAATCAACGCGGAGTGGGCGCTTGCGAAGGCCCTGGAACACTTCAAGTCGATGTTCGACAAGATCGACGACGAGTACTTCCGGGACCGACGGAGCGACCTCGAGTACGTGGAGGAGAGGCTCCTTCGAATCCTGGCGGGGCGCCACGAAAGCGGTTTCGTGTCACTGCACCGGAAAACGGTAATCGTGGCATACGAGGTGTCTCCCGCCGACCTTGCCAAAATCTCCAGGGAAAATCTCTCGGGCCTGGCCACGGACTCGGGCGGTCGCACATCCCACACCGCGATCGTGGCCCGTTCTTTTGGGATTCCCACCGTGGTGGGGCTTCAAGAGATTTCGCAGCTCGCGAAAAACGGAGACCGCGTCATTCTGGACGGGTTGACCGGCACGGTGTTCCTGAATCCCGATTCGAAGACCTGGTCCCAATTCGAAAAAAAGCGCGTGCGGTATCTGGAGGGGCGGAAAGAGCTTCTCAAGAACCGGCACTTTAAGGCGGAAACGAAGGATCTGTATGAAGTGCGCTTGAAGGCGAACCTGGATTTCTTGGAAGAGGTGCCCTCCGTTTTGGCCAATGGTGCTGAGGGAGTGGGGATGCTCCGAACGGAGCACCTGTTTCTGGGCGGATCGATCCCTGTTTCGGAGGAAGAACAATTCCACAGTTATAGCGAGATCGTTAAGAAAATGAACCCCCAAGAAACGGTGATCCGGATTCTGGACCTTGCGGGGGACGACCTATTCTCCCCTCCGTCGGGGATGCATGTGGTGCGTAACGCCGTGCTGGGGTTGAGAGGAGCGCGTCTCCTCTTGGCCGAGCCCGAGATCCTCAGAACCCAGATGCGGGCGATCGTCCGGGCCAGCGCGTATGGGAAGGTGGGGATTCTTTATCCGATGGTGTCGACGGTGGATGAAGTGCGCCGTTTGAACGCGCATCTCAAGGAAACGATGACCCTTCTCAAGAAGGAGCATGTACCCTTTGATCCCGAGATTTCCGTGGGGGTGCTCGTGGAAGTGCCGGGGTTGGCTTTGATCGCCGACCAGATCTCCCAGGAGGTGAATTTTCTTTCGGTCGGAACGAACGATCTCATTCAGTACACGCTGGCCGCCGATCGGACGAACCCCCTGGTGGCGGATCTCTTCGACCCCTTGCATCCGGGGGTGCTGGCGCTGCTTAGGGGGATCGTGCAAATGGCGCACAAGGCGGGCATCGAAGCAGGGGTCTGCGGCGAAATGGCAAGCGAGCCGCTGTTGATCCCGATTCTCGTGGGACTGGAGTTCAATTTCCTTTCGATGAATCCGGGCTCGGTCCCATTGGCGAAAGAAATCGTGCGGGGTCTTTCCTTCGAGGAATGCAAAAGATGGGTTCACCGCGCCCTGGACGAGAACCACCCGGCGCAGGTGCGTCGGGAACTCGCGGCGTGGTGTTCACAGCGCTTCCCGGCGGTTTCCCCTTGACGGTGCGGTGGTCTCGGTGCTACCCAGAACGACTTTAAAGACCGACCCTGGAAGAAGAGGGCGGTGGAAAAAGGAGAAGCGAAGTATGGCCTCAGATTCATTCTTGTTTACGTCCGAATCCGTTACCGAAGGACATCCCGACAAACTTTGCGACCAGATTTCCGATGCGGTTTTGGACGCCTATATCGCCCAGGATCCGAACAGCCGCGTGGCTTGCGAAGTCATGGCGGGGCGCGAATTTTTGCACATCGCGGGGGAGATCACATCCAAGGGCAAAGTCGATTTCGAAAAACTGGCCCGCCAAGTGGTCGCGGACATTGGATACACGATCCCCGGCGTGGGTTTTGACGCCCAGACGTGCAAGGTCCAGGTCTCCGTGGGAACGCAGTCGCCGGACATCTCGCAGGGGGTGACGG
>JAZDIZ010000122.1:0-16221 GCA_043804515.1 Pseudomonadota bacterium
TGGGAAGCCACGATCTTGGTGGCCGGCAACGATCGAAGCAATGTGATCAATTCCCGTTCCCCGCGCGGATCCAGATCGCTCGTCGGTTCGTCGAGGGTGAGAATGTCCGGATTCAAAGCCAAGACCCCGGCGAGGCACACTCTCCGTTTTTCACCCCCGCTCAAGTGATGCGGGGATCGCGCACCCGCCCGCTCCAGATCCACGCGCCGCAAAGCCTCAATAACGCGGCGTCGGACTACATCAGGAGGTTCCCCAAATTGCTCTGGTCCGAAGGCCACGTCCTCCGAAACGGTGGGGCAGAAGAGTTGGTCGTCGGGATTCTGGAAGAGGAGACCGACGCGCCTGCGGATCTGAGGAAGATTCCCCTCCGTAACGGGAAGGCCGAAGACGGAAACGTTGGGCGGGGAAGGGAGGTGTTCAGGCAGGATTCCGTTCAAGTGCATGAGCAACGTGGATTTTCCGGAGCCGTTGGGCCCGATCAGGCCGACACATTCTCCCTGGTCCATCCTGAGCGTGATGCCGGAAAGAGCCTGCGTCCCGTCTGGGTAGCGGTATGAGAGATTTTCAACTGAAATGGCCGGATTCACTTCCACCCCCGGGCGCACATTGCCGCATAGATTCTCTCCGCCCGCTCGCTGGAGCGGACGAAAAGCTGGCTGGCAACCGTCGCCGCCGATTTCCATTTCGCGGTTTTGGTCCTGTGGAACGTGCGGCTCCGCCGAGCCCGCTGCATCCGTTCGGCTTCGTCGATCAGAACGAACAGGTAGCGATACATGAGGGCCAGGATCGTCACGAGGATCGAAGGCATCCGGATTCTCCTAAGCGATCTCAGAATCTCGGAAAAGGGGGTCGTGTTGGAAAGAAGAATCACGGCGGCGATGCAAAGTGTGCTGCGCACGACGATCGCGAGGAAACTTCCCCAACCGTGAGAACCGAAAAGTTGCAACAGGGCGATACTGAAAACCACGGGCTCCAGAAGCAGGAGCCTTTTCAAAAGAAACACCGGCGGGATGCGGCTCAGCGCCGCCGCAACGGCCAAGAGAACGGCGGTGGAGGCGAATGCGAAATGCCGATCCGAGGGTGTGACGACCAGCATGACCACCAGACATAGGGCCGATCCGAGTTTCAGCGATGCCGGAAGACGATGGAGGGGACTTTCAAGGCGGCTGTATCTGTCGAGGAACGCGTGGTGCATGGGATCCGATCAGGTGGAAACGGACTTTCCGTCCGGTTTCCGAACGAGAGCTCTTGCCAGAAAGATTGAAAACACAAAGGCGGCGATTGTACCCAAACCCACGGCCAGAATCGTGGCCGTTACAGGGGAAGCCAGACCGGAGACGCGATAGTCCGGAATCGGTGCGGCGAGAATGGAATAGGGTGGGGCGCCTCCCGCAAAGCCGAGCCGGCTGGCCACTTTTTGGAGACCATCGGGCCAGGGGGACGCGAACGGCGAGACGAACACCGCCACCCCAAGCACCAGGACGAAAACCCAAACCGCGATTCCACTCCAGCGGATCGATGGCCCTCCGTTTTCCAGGAGTTCGGGCCGCGAGCGAGCGAGTGATGCGATCACCAAGGAGTTGATGATGGCCTCTCCCACGCCGATCAGCACATGAACATTCACCATGGCCGGAAATACCGCCGACCAGGGGCTCGTTCCGGAGGATGCCAATTCACCCGCACAGCACACTGCGGCCAGGACGGTGGAGCACCATGAAGCGAACGCCACGGCGGCAAGACGGCCCGATTCCCCGGTCAGGACCCGGCGAACGCCCCGGTAGACAGCATAGCCTGCGACCGGAGCCACGACGGCCATGTTGAAAACGTTCGCTCCGAGAGCCAGAAGGCCCCCGTCCGCAAAAAGCAGGCATTGGAGCAGCAGCACGCACGTCATAACGAGAACCGCCGGTGCCGGACCCAAAAGAACGGCCGCAAGAACGCCCCCCATGAGATGTCCTGAAGTTCCGGCGGCCACGGGAAAATTGAGCATCTGCGCGGCGAATACGAACGCCGACGTCAACCCCATGAGCGGGATCTTCCGGCGGGGCATCCCCGCCCTCACCTGATGGAGTGCCGCACCCACGCCGCCTGCCGAAAGAACAGCCGCGGCGAGAGCGGTCTGCGGGTTTAAGAATCCGTCTGGAATGTGCATTGAGTCACCGGCTGCGTAAGCGGCGGCAACGTAACCAGGGCAAGGGCAAACATCAAGAGAGTTCGCGAACGCCTACTCGAAAACCGTCGTTTTGAGACGCTTCAGGAACGTACGGGTCATGCGCGCGCCGGTGGACCTCCGAAAGGCGGCGAGGTTCGAAAGCCAGACTCCGAGACGTACGCCGAATCCCGAATAGATAACCCGCCGTGGGTGATACACGGCATTGAGTAAATCGTCGGCCGCAGCCGATGCCGGCTTGGGCCGGGCCAGAAGGCGGAGCAAAGCATTCTGGCCCGGGTCGGCGAACACATCCTGCCCCAATCTGCCGAATTCGGAATCCGGGATGGATTCGGTCAGGATGTACCCAGGCAGATACTCGGTGAGGATTACGCCGCTCTCTTCCCACTCAGCCTGAAGGGTGCGTGTGAGACCGCACAGCGCCGCTTTTGAAGCCATATACGGTGCCAGGAAAGGGACGCCGATGAAGAATCCGGGGGAACCCACGTTGATGATCTGCCCGCCCCCCTGTCGCCGCATCACCGCCACGGCCCGCTGCGCGGCCACCAGCGGCCCCAGGACATTCACTTGAAAAGCCCGCTTGAGTACCTCCGGCGAGATCGTGGAAGATCGCGCGAAGTGGACCTGTGCCGCATTGTTGATCAGCACGTCCAACCGGCCGAAATGAGAAACCGTCCGGTCCACCATGGCGCGGACCTGATCTTCCTCCGCCAGGTCCGTCGGGACGGCCAAAGCGTCGCGCATCGAGGAAGCGAGCCCGGAAAGAATATCCGTACGGCGGGCGGCCAGGGCCAATCGCGCTCCGCTCCGATCGAAAGCCAACGCCGCTGCCTTTCCGATGCCGCTTGTGGCTCCCGTGATCAGAACAACCTTGTCCAACCGCCGCATCAACCCGCTCCGCTCCCGCCGCCCTCCACCGGGTGGCTGGGTCCGAACAGATTCGGCTTGAGCGAATTGCGGACCAGAACGAACAGCGGAATGAGGAACCAGGGGGCGTTCAGCGCGAGAACCATGGGCCGATTGGGCGTGGCGTGCGGGCCCCACATCTCCTCCGCCAGGATGACCGCCACCCCCGCGAGCATGATGGAAGCCCAGATGATGCCGGGAATCCGGATCCAGTTCCGCCCACGGATGTAAGCGTAAATCGCCAGGACATAGAACGGGCCGAAGAGGAGCGAGTCCCACCAGATCGTGACCCTCCACCAAACGGGCCGGGCCATCAGCACCGGATCGAACGTCCTCCCGTACCAATGGATCAAGTCCACGAAGACCTTGGGTGGCCAGATCGGGTAAATGAAGTTGTTCGGGTCTGCGATGATGATTTGCTCGACGTCCACGATGTACGTGATGAACGTGAGGTTGACGAAAAAGTAGGCGAGAAGAACCCAATCGATTCTTCGCTTTGACAACGGCAACTGAGGTTCCATCGGCAGCCTCACTTCCGCCTTATACCGCTCGCGATCCGCGCCGTCACGCAACGGGGGCCGAAGTCTTGCATTATATAGCCAGGTTATATAATAAGCAGGTTGAATATGAAGGCCGAAGCGGACCTTGCGAAGCGGATTCTGGACACGCTGCCTTCCTGTATGCACAAGATCGTCGTCCGGATCCGCACGTCACAGAAGCGCGGGATGACGTTTCCGCAATTTCGGATCCTGGGAGGGATCGCACACGGCTTGAAACACGTCATGGAAATGGCGACGTTGCACGGCGTGAGCCAGCCCGCCATGTCGAAGATGGTGAACGGGTTGGTGAAGCGGGGATTTGTGGAGAGGCTTCCCCGCGGCGGGGACCGCAGGAAAATCGAGCTGGCGTTGACGCGGAAGGGCAGACGGGCATTCCTAGGGACCAGGAAAGGCGTGGAAATGCAGTTGGAGCACAGGATTTCAAACCTAACGCCCGGCGAGAAGAGCGATCTGGCGCGGGGACTGGCGCAGCTGCGGAATCTCTTTCTGGACGGGGAGCGGAAATGAGAACCCGTCTGTGGATCAGCGAAGCGCTTGTCGGGGCCGCGTTGCTATGTCCCTGCTCCGCGGTCGCCGAGGAACTGTCATGGGAGAGTTGCGTGACCGAAGTGTCCCGGAACAACGCGGATCTTGAGGTGTCCCGCCAGAACCTTCGGGCGGCGGAGTATCAATATCGCGCCGCGTACAGCGGCTTCCTTCCGCAGGTGTCCGGAAATTACAGTTACGCGCACACCAATGCGTCCGGCATCGGAGGCGTCCAGGGAACCGGATCAAGCTCGAATAACTATGCTTCCGCCACGCTGGACGCGACCGAAAATCTGTTCTCCGGATTCCAAGATCGCGGCAAGATCGACCAGGCCGCGGCCAATCGGGAGGTCGTCGAAGCGAGCCTGGATGCGACGCGGGCGAAAGTGACGTTTGATCTCACCTCCGCCTACGCCGGACTCTCTTACGCGCAAAACTCGGTCGAGTTGTCGAATGAGATTGTTAAAAGGCGGGACGCCAACCTCCAGCTGGTGCAGATGAATTTCGAAGGCGGGAGGGAAAACAGGGGCTCGTACCTTTTGTCCGAAGCGAACCTGAACCAATCGCGCTTTGAATCCCTTCAGGCCAGAGGCGCCGTGGACGTGGCCGGCCAGGCTCTGGCGAAGGCGCTCGGAAGACCCGAAGGCGTCGGCCTGCGGGTTTCCGGCCAAGTCCCCATATCGGCGCCGGGGACGGCTCCCGACATCGAGCGGTTGGTCCCGCTCACTCCCGAGCACCGCCAAGCGGTCGCCCAGGAACGCGTCAACAAGGCCCTCGTCACTCAAGCGCGATCGCAGTTTTACCCGAGCCTTACCGCGAACGGTTCCTGGGGAAAGCAAGGGAACGAATTCTTCCCGGAAGACAGCCGATGGAACGTGGGTTTCACGTTTTCGATCCCGATTTTCAACGGAGGGAGGGATTACTTCGGGTCGAAGGCCGCGGTCGCAAACCTGGCCTCGGCTCTTTCGAACGAACAAAGCGTGAACCGCCAGTCGCGACTGAATCTGCGACAAACATGGACGGCTTACGTTGAAGCCGTTGAAAAACTGAAAGTGGACGAGGGGTTTGTTCAGGCCGCCACGGTCCGGGCCGACATCGCCCGCAGGAAGTACAACAACGGCCTGCTTTCATTCGAGGATTGGGACATCATCGAAAACGATCTCATCGCGAGGGAAAAGACCGTTCTGCAAAGCCGGCGAGGCCGAACCATCGCCGAGGCCGCTTGGAACCAGGCACAGGGTAAGGGGGTAATTCCATGAAAAAGAAAGCGATCCTTTGGGGAACCGTGATTGTTCTGCTCTTGGCCGGAGCCGGGGCGTTCGCTTTCAGAAAAAAGCCCTCGGATGGGCTGAGTTACCAAGAGATCAAAGTCGCCCGGGGCGACCTGCAGTCCAAAATTTTGAGCACCGGCGTCGTGCAACCCGAAAACCGCCTGGAGATCAAAGCGGCGATTCCGGGACGGGCGGAGCGGATTTTTGTGGAGGAAGGAAACGTTGTAAAGAAAGGCCAGAGGCTCGCTCTGATGAGCTCTACGGAACGGGCGGCGCTTCTGGACGTGGCCCGCGCCAAAGGATCCGAAGAACTGAAACGGTGGGAGCAGTATTACCAGGCCGCTCCCATTCTGGCGCCGATCAACGGAACGATCATTCTCAGGAGCGTGGAACCGGGGCAGACGGTTACCAGCAGCGACACGCTGTTGGTCATGTCCGACCGACTCACGGTGAAAGCCCAGGTCGACGAGACGGACGTCGCGCAGATCGTTCTGAAGCAACGGGCCCAAATCATTTTGGACGCCTATCCCGACAACGCCGTCCCGGCGCGCGTGGACCAGATCGCTTATGACGCCACGACGGTCAACAACGTGACCGTGTACATCGTGGACGCGCTGCCGGACGCGACCCCCCGTTTCATGCGGAGCGGGATGACCGCGAACGTCACGTTCTTTGTGGATTCCAAGAAGAATGTTTTGCGCGTGCCGAGCGGCGCGTTGGTGCCGAAAGACGGACGCTCGTATGTGCTCGTCGGCCCCGTTCGTGAAGGCGCACAGCCGGTCGAGAAGGAAGTGAATCTCGGCCTGAACGACGGGAAATTCGCCGAAGTGGTATCCGGTCTTGTGGAAGGGGATACGGTTTTGGTGCCCCAGATGAAGGCCGCAGGATCGGAGTCCTCGACGGGTTCGAGGAACCCGCTGAACCCGTTCATGGGAAGGCGCCCTCGGTAAGGTGCGCGGATCGGACGTGATCGAGCTTAAAAACGTGGAGAAGACGTACCGGGTTGGTGGGACGGAAGTCCACGCCTTGAGAGGAGTTTCGCTCACGGTTGAACCCGGGGACTTCGTGGGGATCATGGGGCCCTCCGGCTCCGGAAAATCCACGTTGATGCACGTTCTAGGCCTTCTCGACACGCCCGACGCCGGATCCTACCGGCTCGAAGGGAGGGAAGTCTCCGAATTGACCGACGACGAATTGGCAGTGCTGAGACGGGAAGCGGTTGGCTTTGTGTTCCAGCAGTTCAACCTGCTTCCTCGGATGACCGCCTTGGAGAACGTGACGTTGCCGCTCCTTTATTCCAGACGCCGCGTGGACACCGAAAAAGGAAGGACTCTTTTGAAACACATCGGCCTCGAGTCCAGGATCCTTCACCGGCCGAACGAACTGTCCGGGGGCCAGCAGCAGCGCGTGGCGATCGCCCGCTCCATGGTCAACGGACCCCAGGTGATCCTGGCGGACGAGCCCACGGGAAACCTGGATTCCGCGAGCAAAGAAGAGATCATGGATACGCTGGAATCCCTCAACGACCAGGGGATTACGGTGATCATCGTGACGCACGAAGAGGAGATCAGCCGCAGGGTTCACCGGCTCATCCGGATCCGGGACGGCTTGATCCAATCGGACGAGCGGCAGAAACCGCTTGCGGCGAAACGAAAGGAAATCCCCGCGGATCCGTCGGAACGGGCGAGAAGCTGGTTTCACATCGCCGAAATCGTCGAACATTTCCGTCAGGGGCTGAAGGCGCTGGCGATGAACAAGGTCCGCACGGCGCTCTCGATGCTGGGGATTCTGATCGGCGTCGGGGCCGTGGTGGCGATGCTGGCTTTGGGGCAGGGGGCCCGGAAGGCGATCGAAGCGCAGCTTTCGTCTCTGGGATCGAATCTGTTGATTCTCCATCCCGGGGCGATGCACATGGGCGGGGTGGCGCTTCAGGCGGGGGCGGTCACCAGGCTCACGATGGAAGACGTGACCGGCATCAAGTCGCAGATTCCCTCCATCAAGGAGACGTCACCCTCGGTGATGAGCCGGGGGCAGCTGACCTATCAAGACCGGAACTGGAACAGCCAGATTCAGGGGGTCGGCCCGTCGTACGCACGAATGCACGCGGCCGCTCCGACCCTCGGCCGGTTTTTTTCCGCGGAGGAAAACCTCCGGCGGAACCGCGTAGCGGTCGTCGGCATGACGGTCGTGCGGGAACTGTTCGGGGGAAAGAACCCGATCGGGGAGATGTTCAAGATCAATCGCGTCATATTCCAGGTAATCGGGGTTCTGCCCGAGAAAGGCGCAACCGGATTTCGGGACCAGGACGACATCGTCGTCATCCCCGTTCTGACCGCGATGCACCGCCTCATGGGAAAAGACTACGTCGACGTGATCGAAATCGAGGTGAGTCAAGCCTCCGAGATCCCGGCAGCCCAGGAAGCGACCAAAAACCTCATGTTCAGCCGGCACAAGGTCCCGCTCTCGCAGCAACAGGACGCGTTTCAGATCCGCAACATGGCCGATATTCAGGAAGCCCTCTCCTCCAGCAGCCGGATCATGTCGGTGCTTCTGGCATCGATCGCCGCGATCTCGCTTCTGGTCGGCGGGATCGGAATCATGAACATCATGCTGGTTTCGGTCACGGAGCGGACGCGGGAGATCGGCCTGAGAAAAGCGGTTGGGGCGATGAAATCGGATATCTTGAGCCAGTTCCTGGTGGAGTCGGTCGTGGTGAGTGCCGTCGGCGGCCTGACGGGAATCGCATTGGGGTGGTTGGCGACGGTCATCATGACGAAGGCCACGGGCTGGGCCACGTCCATCACGCCGATCTCGGTGTTCGGCTCATTCTTTTTCTCGGCGACCGTGGGAATCGTGTTCGGGCTCTATCCGGCCCGAAAGGCGTCGCTCCTCAATCCAATTGATGCATTAAGGTACGAGTAGACGTACCCGGAATCCGATATCCGGAGCCGGTTCAGGAAAGAATCAGATTAGGATTAAGGATTAACGCTTAAGGATTGATCCTTAAACGTTTTGCCGGGACCGGGACTGATGCCTGATTGCCTGATGCCGGGTTTAGGTGCAATGCGTCCCGCAGCTCAGGCCCTGCGCGGTGAGATAGCTCTCCAGATCCACGAAATCGTTCCGGATCCCCGCTCCGATGTCCCCGCTGCTGACCCCGGCTGAAAAGATGAAGACGGAACCACCGGACACACTCCAAGCCGAGATAAACTCCCAAGACAACTTGTCCGTGAAAGGGATCGTGATCTGAAAGTTTCGCAGAAATGTGAGGTACGCGTTGTAGTTCCCCGTTAAGTTGACAGCCGGAGCGGCTATTTGCTCCCAGTACAACAGCGCCTCTCCACTCGGAAGGTTCGCGTCCCGGACCCGCCGAAGAACCACGTCGCTGTCGTATTGGAAGACGATCCCCTTCGGGGCCAGGTTCACGACGTGATTCACCGCTTCGGCGCGGTCGGTGCTCCCGGCGATCAACTGCTGATCCGCTCCGTCCGCAAAGACGCGCTCGTAGCTTCTGAAGTTCGTGGGGGAAAGCACCACCGCCCAGTTCCCGGTGACCATCAGGGGAAAGAGCGTTGAATAGTTCGCGCTTACGGGCCGCGCGACCAGCGCGCCGACGCTCTCGGGAACCGTCGCGTAAGCCGTGAGGCCGAAACCCCAGCGGAAGGCGTCGATGGCGGTGTAATTTTGTGGTTTTGAGACATCGAAGGGAACGAGCTGGTCCTCCGGGATGGGCTGGTACGCACCATTGAACGCTTCCAATAAGATCTCATTCAAGCGCACTACATCCGGGGCAAGCGTGGCGTCGTCGGCCGCATCACCGGCGCCGAGACGCGCGACAATGTCTTGAAGCTCCTTCTCGGGGAGCGGAAGACCCACGCCCCCGCAGCCGATGGAAAGTGAACAAGCCAAGGTACCGACGGCAAGGAGGAGACTTTTCATAGGATCTAAACCGAAACTTCCCCACAAACAGGCCGATTGTCAAATTGTGGCCGGTGGCCGCCGAACGGCGGAAAGCCGCCTTCGGCGCGCGCCCAGGGCGCTCTTCGTCAGGATGCCGGCTGTGACGCGGGCGGTTTTCCCGACCGTTCCAGGATCATGCCCATCCGTTTGTCGCTCCGACGGAGCAGAATCGCGAATACGAACCCCACGATCCCCAGGCTGGCGAACATGATCATGCTGGCCTGGTAGTTCTGCGTGTGCTCCCGCAATATCCCGTTGAACCAAGGGAAGGCGGCAAGGCCCACGTTTTGAACCATCGTCATCAGACCGAACGCCGTGCCCACTTTGTTCTTTTCCACAAGAAGCGGGATGGAAGGCCACATGGCGGCGGGAACCAGAACGAACGCGCCACCCAGGACCATCATGGGGTACCGGGGAGGCATGTCCGTGAACCCGAGCGCCACATAGGCGGGGATCATCAAGAGCGACCCCAGAACCATCAGAGACGCCCTCCGGCCGATCTTATCCACGATCCCGCCGGCGAAGGGTGCGCAGCACATCGAGGCGAAAATGATGATGGACGTGGTTCCGGGAGCCGTGGAGAACATGTGCGTGAAGTTCGCGAAGATGTCACCCAGGAAGCCTCCCGTGGCTTCCGCCGTCAAAGGAAGCTGCCACTTTTCGTGGAAGAAATTGGTCGATAGGGCGGTGAAGGGGAAGATCGCCGAATAGAACGTCACGCAAAGAATCGTCACGAACCAGTACGAAGACGGGAACTTCCAGATCTGCGACCAGTCGATCTTGTCTCCGGCCCCCTCCTCCTTGAGGCCCAATATGGGTTCCGCATGCTTGTCCATCCCGACGTACAACATATTGGCAAGAAGACTCAGGACGCACAGGCCGGTGGCCACGATAAGGGCCATGGATGGGCTCCAACGCTGGGCGATCAGGGCCTCGGTATTGAACGTGAACAGCGTACCGACACGGCTCATCGTGAGGCAGATGCCGAAGGAAAGCGCGAGTTCCTTGCCTTTGAACCAGCGGGCCAGGATCGCGCTCTGGCAGACGATCAAGGATTCGGAGCCGGCGCCGAAAATGAACCTGCCGATATAAAGAGTCCAAAGGTTCGGTGCAAAGGACACGATAGCGGCGCCGATGGCCACGAGGCCGGAGAAGATCAGGCTGGACTTGCGGGTTCCGATCTTGTCGATGAGAAGTCCCCCGCCTAAAAGCGTAAGGATGGCAGCCCAGCTGTACATCGAGTACATGGTGCCGATCTGGGACTGGCCGATCCCGAGGTTCTTCATCAGCGTGTCTTCGATCGCGCCCACGCTGTCGTACGCGAAATAGCTTCCGAAGATGATAAGGCTCACGATCAGAAGGAGTGTGAAGCGGTAAGGCCTGCGTGAAGGGTGGAACCATCCGTCGCTCATAAGTCTCCTCTCGGCTTCCGGGGCTTGCCTCGTCCCCCGGAAATTTCCCGAACGCTATACACGGTTTGGTCCAGAGCTCCCAAAGGATTTATCCTTCGGGTTCGTCGTGCGGATCGCCGTCCTTGTGCGGGAAATAAGGGCGCACCCGGAGGGGGACGCCGAGTTCCGATGCGAGACGTTCACATGCCGCCAAGTCCAGACCGGGGAGGGCCACGACGGTGGCTTTGACCACCGGTACATGCGCACGCACAGCCCGGATAAACTCGCACACGGCGGCGTGAGCTGAGACTCCGAACCGGCTCGGACAAAGCCGGGCGTATGTCGCCGCATCGGACGCATTCAGAGACACGTGAACCTCGTCCAGGGCGCCATTCAACTCCGATGAAACGTCACGGCCGGCCCGAAGGGAGGCCAGTCCGTCCGTGACCAGCCGCACGTGGTGTCCCGTCGCGCGGAGGATCCGTCCCGCCGTGACGAGCAGATCGAGCCTGATTGTGGGCTCCCCCAATCCCACGAACGCCACATTCTTGTACCCGGCAAGGCCGATCGACTTCGCGTACCCGATCAATTCGTCCAGGGAGGGCTCCCCGTCACGGCTCATGTCGTTCCCCGCCACCGTCCAACGGTTGTGAGTTTTCGGGCAGAACACGCAGGCGAGCGTGCATTCGCGCGTCAACGCCAGGTAAAGCGTCCCATCGTAGATGTAAGCGATCGCCATCCGGGGCTTAATACATCATTTCGGCGGAATCAGAACAACCTTGCCGGTGACGGCCCGATCTCGCACGATTCGCAGGGCTTCAACGACGTTTTCCATAGGATACGTTCCGCTGATCAGGGGCTTGATCTTGCCCCCCTGGTACCACCTGAGGAGCTTTTGAAAGTTCGCCTTGGCTACGTCTGGGAAGTTTTTGATGAACGCCGTCCAGTGCACGCCGACGATGCTCGCGCCCTTCAAGAGCGGGAGGTTCATCGGGAGGGAAGGGATCGCGCCCCCTGCAAAGCCGACGATCAAGAGCCGGCCGCCCCAGGCTAAAGCGCGCAACGCCGGTTCGGTTAGGCTTCCCCCCACGGGGTCGAGGACGACGTCCACTCCCTCGCCCTTCGTGAGTTCTTTAAGCCGATCCTTCAGATTCGATTCCGAATAGTTGATGCATTCATCGGCTCCGTGCTTCTCGGCGATCTCCAACTTTCGCGTGTCTCCCGCGGCTGCGATCACCCTGGCTCCCATGGCCTTTCCCACCTGCACGGCGGCCAAGCCCACGCCACCGGCGGCGCCGGGTACGGCGAGAGTCTCCCCTTTCTTGAGTTCCGCTCGCTGCACAAGAGCATGGCAGACGGTCCCAAATACCGTAGGAAACACGGCCGCGCTCTCGAACGGCATGGATTTCGGGATTCGGAACACTCTCTGCGCCGGGACCGCGATCTGGGCCGCCCACGCGCCCCACGGCGCCGAGAGCACAACGTGGTCGCCGCGCTTGAATCCCCGCACGTGGCCGCCAAGACCTTCCACGATTCCGGCGGCCTCGAATCCGGGCGTGAAGGGAAGGGGAGGCTTGACCTGATATGCCCCGGCCACCATCAGAATGTCGGGGAAATTAACGCCCGCCGCCTTGATGCGGACGAGGATCTCGCCGGGCTGTGGCTTTGGTTCCGGCACGCTTTCGAGCGTCAGATTCTCGAATCCGCCGAATGCTTTGCATTGAACGGCTTTCATTTTCGCGCCACGACCAGGTCCGAAAACGGGGACAGCCTTCGGAACGTGACGGTTTTCAGGCCGGCCCTCCTGAGCCAATCCCGGTATTCCCTAAGCGTGTAGCTGTTTCCTCCCTGGGTGTTGACCAGCATGTTCACGGCGAAAAGCGCCGCGTGAACGGGGCTCGTGCGGTCATCGCTCAGGACAAAGTCGTGAATGGCCAGCCGCCCTCCTTTGTTGAGCGCCCGCGCAGCCTTCTTGAGGAAGGCCTGATTCTCGGCGGGGGAGAACTGGTGGCAGATCGAGGAGATCAGAGCCAGGTCGAAGCCCGAACCGAACCGATCCTGCGTCAAATCGCCTTCTAGGAATGTGAAATTCTCGCGGACGCCGGCCGACGCGACATACCGCCTTGTGAGCGGAATCACCTGAGGCCGGTCCAGGAGCGTGATTCGAACATCCGGCTTCCGTTTTGCGATCGCGATGGAATAGACGCCGGAGCCTCCTCCCAAGTCGAGGACGCTTCGGACGCCCTGGAGCGGCAGGGCCCGTGCGAGCTGTGGGGCTCGGAGCATTCCGAGTTGATGCATCAGCCCGATAAACGAGTCCGTTTCCGCGCGGGTTCTGGAAAGCCGCTCCTGGGGCCTGCCCCTCTTTGCCACTTCCGTCAGACGGGACCAACTCTCCCAAAGGCCGAAATGATGGCCGAGGCCCAGGCGCCAGTCGCTCGCACCTCCTTCGGCCAGAAATTCCGCGGATTCCTTAGTATTGAAAAACTTCCTGCCCTTCTTGCGGACGAGGCCGAGGGTCGCCAATGCGTTCAAGAGGATCTCCACGCCGCGGAAGCTCGCGCGGACCTTCCGCGCCACCGCCTCGGATGTGGCGCCTCCCTTCAAGGCCGAAAAAAGATCCAGCTCGACGGCGCTCAAGAGAATCCGGCTGGCACGGTATCCGTAAAGGAGAGCAGTGAGCCTTGGCGGCAAGTCCTTCATCGTTCTCTCCGATCTCTGCATTGGCCGGGTTCTACAGGCTACTTCCAAAAAAACGATATAGGCACCTTGGGCCGCCGGCCGATCTTTTCAACAACTCGCACCCGGTGTAAGCGTGCAATCGGCCACTTCCAAAACGTGTTGCCAATGTGTGCACGATTCCTCTTTATCACTGGCTTGGCAATCGATCTTGCCCCATCCGGTCTTGTCTTGAACGTCTACGCAGAGCGTGGCGCAGTCGGCACCCAGACCACCAAACCTGACATGCACCGGTCCTCCGCCGGAATCAACGAGGACATTTATAGTTGACGAGCTGGACCAACACCCATTGAAGGTCTTTGCTTTTCCGTCCAAAGAATAACTGACATTCATACACACGTAAGCCGGTGTTTCCGCGGGCGGCTCAGTGGCGGTGGTTCTGTACTCGCCGGTAAAGCTTGAAAGGACGGGGCTTCCGCTGCAATTGCTTCCGAAACCATCGAACGAAATATCATCACAATACTGAAATTGAACGCCCGTACCGGCGGTTACCTGTCCGACGCCGGCGCAGGGGGTCTGTAAGATGCCGCTATCGTGGTCACGGATGCCGAAACCGCCGGCATCGCTAAGGCACTTCACGTCTAGAATCGTCTTGGTGGCGTCGGATGAATTCGAAAAACAGGCGGAAAATGTTGCCTCCTCCCTTGCAAGGAAATAATTGATTCCCGCGGCGTAAACGCCTGCGGAGGCATGCGTTCCCGCGACCGCCATGTTTACGACGGATGTCGCGGTACCAGCCTCAACCGTCCCCGTGGGAGAATCAAACAACGCGGCGGCATCAGCCGGATCGATGGACGTGAGGGTTGAGTCGCTGCCGCCGAGGCAACCAGCCGTTAAAGCTATAAGAAGTCCGCTTGCCAGAACCCGACTTAGGACGTGTCGCATCATGGTCCTCCTGCGCGGAGCCTACCATCCTCGTGAACCATTCCCAACTCTCGGATCCCGGATCCCGGAGACAGATTCCAGCTTCCGGTCACCGGTTTCCGGAATCGTGATCTATTTCATCCTCGCCATGATGCTGTGTTTTCGGCCGTAGAGGAAATAGATCACGAAGCCGAGGACGAGCCACCCGATGAGCCGGAGCCAGTTCTCAAACGGCAACGAGAACATAAGGAGGAGGCAAAGGAGAATTCCCAAAATCGGCACAAGAGGGAACAACGGGGCGCGGAAGGGCCGCTCGGCCTCCGGATGCTTATATCGCATGATCCAGACGGCGGCGCAGACGATCACAAACGCCAGCAACGTTCCGATATTCACCAGTTCGGCTAGGACGCGAAGCGGGAGGAAGGAGGCCAGGATCCCCACAAAGCAACCGGTGGCGATCGTGGATTTCCACGGTGTGCGAAACCGCTCATGGATCGCGCCGAAGAAACCGCGTGGGAGCAGGCCATCACGCGCCATCGCCAGGAGAACCCGGGGCTGGCTGAGCATCAGAACCAGGAGCACGGACGTGATGCCCGCCAGAGCGCCGGCGGCGACCAAGTACCGCGCCCAATTGAGGCCGACTTGGGCGAAGGCGTTGGAGACGGGAGCGTCGATGTCGATCTTGTCGTACGGTACCATGCCGGTCAGAACCGTGGCCACGGCGATGTAAAGCACCGTGCAGATCAGAAGCGAGGCGATGATCCCGATGGGAACGTCACGTCTAGGATTCTTCGCTTCCTCCGCATGTGTGGAAACCGAGTCAAACCCGATGTACGCGAAAAAGATGGTGGCCGCACCGGCCATCATACCGAGGGGCTCGCCTCCCTTTCCCGTCATTCCCCAGATCGTCTTTCCGAAGAAACTGATTCCGGTGAAGCCGAAGGGCGCGAACGGGTGCCAGTTCTGCGGGTTCACGAAGAAGGCCCCGACCGCGATGACGAAGAGCACGATAGCCAGCTTGATTCCGACCATGATCGCGTTGAACGAGGCGCTTTCGCGGATCCCCTTCACGAGAACGATCGTGATCAGCGCCGTGATGATGAGAGCCGGGAGGTCCATGAACGCGTGTGTGGAGGCAAAAATGCCCTGTGTCGGATCGTAGTCGAACGGCGCCCGGGCGAGCGCTTCGGGCACCTTGACGTTCACGATGTTCAGAAAATCCTGGAAATAGTGGGACCACCCGTGGGCCACTGTGGCGGAACCCACGGCGTATTCCAGGACCAGATCCCAGCCGATGATCCAGGCCATCAATTCGCCCAGGGTTGCGTACGCGTACGTATAAGCCGAGCCGGCCACGGGGACCATGGACGCGAATTCGGCATAGCAGAGGGCGGAAAAGACGCACGCGATCCCGGCGACAACGAACGATAGAGACAGGGCGGGGCCCACCTTGTCGTGGGCGGCCTGGCCCGTCAGGACGAAGATGCCGGTGCCGATGATGCAGCCGACGCCCAAGGACGTGAGCTGCACGGGACCCAGAATCCGGCGGAGCCGGTTCTCCCCGTTCGCCTCCTCCAAAAGCATTTTGAGCGGTTTTCTTGAAAAGAGCTGTTTCAGCATGGCATCTCTCCCCCAGGCACGATCGCCTGATCGGAAATATATAAAACCCGGAAAGGTTGGGCGAATTTTAGCGGACGCCGAAAAGGAGACGGAATCCCCCGCCCTGAGCGGTGCGTCATAAAAATACTTTACGGACGGACGCGTCCGTCATATAATTAACATCGATGTCCGTGATGCAGAACCGTCGGGGGCCGGGCCGCCCGAAAAACGAAGAG
>JAZDIZ010000123.1:0-18229 GCA_043804515.1 Pseudomonadota bacterium
CTATCGCGTCGAAAGGGGGACCGGCCACTTCATCCCTTCTCTTAAGGGTGTCCCCCATGAGGCCCCGTGATGCGATCCGAGCCACGGAGCACAGGCAACCACCCAACACGCCGCTTTAATCAAATGATCGACGCCAGCTAACTACGTAGAATTTCTTCTTTTATATCCGGCACTTGAAAGTCGGGCCCGGATTCGCTATACGAGCGCATCTTTCAGGGGTGGGGCACACAACGTAATCCATGACGCGGGTTGGAATTGATATCGGGGCACTGTTCGTAAAGGCCGTCCGTGTACACGACAGCGGAAAGCTTCTCGTCAGTTTCTACGAACGGCACCGCGGTCAACCGGCCGAAGCCTTGGCCGAGGCCCTGGATCGCTTGGATGTCACCAGCTTCGATGAGGTCGGCCTGACCGGCTGTAACGCCGAGCTCTTCGCCAAGACCATGGGCATCCCCTACCGGGACATCACGCTCTGCCAGTTGGACGCGATCCACAGATCGGTTCCCGACGCTTCGTACATCATGGACATCGGCGGCGGGTCGGCCACGTTGATCCAGCTGGACAGCAAGGGGAAATTCCAAGGGTATTCCACTAATTCCCTCTGCGCCGCCGGAACCGGATCTTTTCTGGACGAGCAGGCCGGCCGGTTGGGCATCTCGTACGAAGACGCCGCCCGCTTTCCTCACAATCCGGATCCCCCTTCCATCGCCGCCCGTTGCGCCGTGTTCGCCAAGAGCGATTTGATCCACCGACAGCAAGAAGGGTGCAGCCGGATGGACATGTGGTCCGGCCTCTGCCGCGGCATGACCCGCACGCTTCTCGGCACGCTTCTGAGCGGCCGGCCTCTGGACGGAAAAACCGCGGTGATCGGCGGCGTGGCGCAGAACCCCGAGGTGGTGCGCTGGCTGGCGGAGGCTTGGCCCGGCTTGATCACGGTTCCCGAAAACCCGCACCTGGTTGCGGCAGTCGGCGCCGCTCTGCATGGAAAAAGGCCGCAAACGGGAGTGCTTCTTCACACCCGTTTGACTCCGGTCGAGTCGAGGAAGATCCAGCGTTTTCCGTGGCCGCTCACGCTCGAAAAGTCCAAATACCCTTCCTTCGCCACCGAAGAGGTTTACGAAGACGCCGACCAAAACGAGGTGCGGATCACGCGCTGGGGGAAGGGAGACACGATCCGCGGTCATCTCGGAATCGATATCGGCTCCACGTCCACGAAGCTGATCCTGATCGACGAGAGCAAGAACGTCGTTGTGGACATTTACCGGAAAACCGCGGGGGACCCGATCGGCGCCACGAAGCTATTGTTCCGGGCGCTCCGCACGTTGGCCGGCCGGAAAGAAGGTTCTCTCGAAATCCTCGCCGTCGGCACGACGGGCAGCGGGCGGAAGATCGTGGGCTCGGTGATCGGTGCGGACGCCGTCATCAACGAAATATCCTCCCATGTCGCCGGAGCGTCCCATGTGGACCCCAAGATCGACACGATCTTCGAAATCGGGGGCCAGGATTCGAAGTACATGCACCTGGTCGACGGACACATCCGGGACGCCAACATGAATTATGTCTGCGCCGCGGGCACCGGATCGTTCGTGGAGGAGCAGGCGAACAAGCTGGGCTACAAGGTTGCCGAGGCGGGTCCCGCCGTTCTGGGCGTTCATCCCCCGCGGGCCACGGATCGGTGCACGGTCTTCATGGAACAGGATATGTCGAAGCTGATCCAGGCGGGAGCCACTCCTCAAGAAGCCTTCGCCGCCGTCATGGTGTCCGTCGTGAAGAACTATCTCAACAAAGTCGTGGGGAACCGGTACCGGAGCCGGGACAAAATTTTCTTCCAGGGGGCCACGGCCCGGAATCCCGCTCTTGTTGCCGCCTTCGAGCACCTGCTCAACGTCGAGATCGTCGTTTCCCCGTACTGCCATGTCATGGGTTCGTACGGCGTGGCGCTCCTCACGCGGGAAATGATGAAGGAAGCGCAGCCCCGAAAGACTTCCTTCAGAGGCCTAGACCTCGACCAACGGGAAATCACTCTTCGAAAGGATTTGTGCGAGCTCTGCCAAAACCACTGCGCGATCACGTATGCCGACATCGGCGGCGTGGCGGAGAGCCCCTCCTGGGGTTACCTGTGCGGACGCGAGCCCGACGGCAAGAAGATGCGCGTGAATCCCCGCGGCCGTCTTCTCAAACACCGCCAAAAGCTCTGGCTGGAGGCCGGCCTGGGGGTCGAAGTTGCGGAAAACGCTCCGGTGATCGGAATCCCCCAGGCGCTCAGCGCCTACACCTACCTTCCCCTTTGGCGCCGATTCTTCAATCGTCTGGGCTTTCGAATCGAGCTTTCCGGCCCCACGACGCAGGAAATCCGGGAGCTCGGGGGACGGATGAGCGGGGCCGAATTCTGTTTCCCCGCCAAGACGCTTCTCGGGCATGCCGCTTCGCTCGCGTCCAAAAAAGGCGTGGATTTCGTCTTTCTCCCGGAGATGAAGAACGAGATCCCCGACGAGCATGTCACCACGTCCACGTTCTGCCCCTATGTCCAGGCGACGCCGGCCTTCACGCGCGCCGCGTTTCATCTGAACGGCCTCGAAAACGTGCGGATTCTTTCTCCACTCGTGGATCTCAGGCTTAGCGAACGGCGGCTCGTCGCGCACTTGGCCAAGGGATTGTCCAAAGCGCTCGGCGTGAACCGCAGGCGGATCACCCAAGCCTGGAGAGATGCGTATCAAATCCAGCGCCGATTCGAGAAACAGGTGCGTGACGATGGACTTAAGGCTCTCAACGAGGCCCGCGAAAAAGGCGAGAAGCTCTTGGTACTCGTGGGCCGGCCTTACAATCTTTACGACACTGGGTTGAACCTGGGCTTGCCGGAGCGGCTTGCGGAATACGGCCGCACGGTGATTCCGATCGATCTGCTCACGATCGATCTTTCCCGCCTGGGCGAGCGCTACCGGAACGCCTATTGGGGGTCCGGCCAGAAGATCCTGGCCGCGCTGGAGGAGGTGCGCCGGAACGATCAATTGGACGCGGTCTACTTCACGAACTTCAGCTGCGGCCCCGACAGTTTCCTCCTCACGTACGCTTCGGAGATCATGGGGAAGAAGCCGTTCCTGGCGTTGGAGTTGGACGAGCACGGCTCCGACACGGGGTATATGACCAGGATCGAAGCGTTTTGCGACGTTCTGAGGCTTCCGCTGAAGGGACGGCCGCAGAGGGAGGCTTACACCGAACCGCCCCCCGATTTCAGGGACCGGATCGTCTGGGTGCCCAACATGCACCCGTACACGACGGAGTTCCTGGCGGCGGCGCTGCGGGCCAATGGTTACGACGCTCGGACTCTTCCGCTGGAAACCGAGCAATCGTTCGAGATCGGGCGCACCGTCACGCGCGGCTCCGAGTGCCTTCCCACGGCGCTCACGATCGGGAGCCTCCTTTCCGTGCTCCGTTCTTCCCCTAAGAATCAAAAGCACGCGTTTTTCATGCCCACGGCGCAGGGCCCCTGCCGGTTCGGCCAGTACATCACGCTCCACCGCCAGATCCTGGACCACGAAGGCTTCGCCGACGTCCCGATCATGGCCCCCTCTCATTTCAAGGGATTTGCCGGTTTGGAGGAGCCCGTCCGGCGCAGCATTTGGAAAGGGATGTTGGCCGGGGACATCCTGATGAAGGCGGGCTGCAAGTTGCGGCCTTACGAGCTGAAAGCCGGCGATACGAACTATCGGCTGGAGAAGGAAACGCAACAGCTGGCCAAGGTGATCGAATCGGACGGCGATCTCGTCGCTGCCGTGCGGACGGCGATCCGGGGTCTGTCCCAGGTCCCCGTGCAGAAAGGCAGGCGCAGGCCGTTGGTGGGAATCGTCGGAGAGATCTACGTCCGCAACAACGTGTACGCCAACGAGCACGTCGTCCAATCGATCGAGCGACTGGGCGCCGAAGCCTGGATGACTCCCCTCTCGGAATGGATCCTCTTCACTTCCTCGATGCACAACGTCTGGGACCACCACGACCGCAAGCTGTCGAAGGAACTGGTCCAGTCGTACATCAAATGGCGTTGGATGCTGCATTGGGAAAAAAAGCTCTACGACGCGGCAGCGCCCCTGCTGGACGACCGGCATGAGCCCGGTGTGGGAGAAATTCTATCGGCCGCCTCGAAATATCTGCCCAACAGCGTCGGAGGGGAAGCCGTTTTGACCGTGGGGCGGACCGTGAAGTTCGCCTCCCAGAAAGCCACGATGGTCGTGAACGTGGCGCCGTTCAGCTGCATGCCGGGCACCATCACAACGGCCCTGTTCCGTCACATGAGCGTCGAGCTGGGGATGCCGATCGTGAACATGTTCTACGACGGCACCGGCGCCCAAAACCGGCGCCTGGAGGTTTACCTCCGCACCGCTACGGCCGCCGGCGCCGCGGAATTGGCTGCGGATCAGAAGGAGATTCCGCCGGCCGCCGAGCCCCCCCGGGCGGGGCACCTACCCGTGTCCTCAACCTCGGTCCGCGCGCGCACCTAGGCTGTCCGCCCCGGCATTTTCCCATGGCAGATTGCCTCACGTGAGGCGGAATGCTACGGCGGTTCATGTAAATTTTTCCGCCGCCTGTCTAACGCATTGCATATTTCCCGCGGAATCACTGGGAAATACCCCACCTTGAATTCATGGCAGGCAGGATGCACAAGATGTCATCGTCGAAGTGCCGTATGAACGTATTTCCGCGGAAAGGAGCTCATATGAAACCGAGAACCACGGTCCTAGTTACAGGCGCCACAGGGAACCAAGGAGGAGCCGTTGCAAGAACGCTCGTGAAACAAGGGATGAAGGTTCGGGCGCTGACCCGGAAGCCCGACTCTCCGGCCGCAACGAAACTCGAGAAACTGGGTGTGGAAGTGGCCGCCGGAAGCTTCGACGAGGAAGACGCGTTGAAAACTGCGATGAGGGAAGTGGATGCCGTTTTTCTCATGGGGACGCCGTACGAGGCGGGGACCGAAGCGGAGATCCGGCACGGGAAAAAGGCCGTGGAGGTGGCGAGAGCGCTGCATCTGAGGCACGTCGTGTATTCGTCGGTCGCGAACGCGGACCTGCGGACGGGAATTCCGCACTTCGACAGCAAGTTTGAAATCGAAAAGTATCTTCAAGCCTCGGACGTGCCTTACACGGTTCTCGCCCCCGTTTTCTTCATGGAGAACGCGCTGAGCCCGCTCATGTTGCCGGCCCTCAAGGAGACGCGATACGCTCTCCCACTCCCGGCTCCCCGCCAGCTCCAACAGGTCGCCTTGAGTGACCTCGCAGAGGTTGCCGCAGTCGTCATCCAGGAACGCCACCCGTTTCTTGGGCTTCGCGTGGACGTCGCATCCGATGAACTCACCGGCGACGAAGCCGCCCGGGTTCTCTCCCGCGTTACGGGCCGAACGATCCGGTACGAGGCTGTGTCTTTGGATCAAGCGCGGGCTTCCAGCGAGGATCTTGCGAAGATGTTCGAGTGGTTTGACCGCACGGGTTACAGCGTGGACATCGCGGCGCTGCGCCGGCGGTTCCCGAACGTGAGGTGGCATACGTTCGAAACATGGGCGCGCGAGCAGGATTGGCATGCCGTGAACCGGAGGCATCCGGAGGGTCCCGATCCGAGCGGTGCTTACGTTCGCACCCCGCGACGGGTGCGCGGCCTTCCGCACTTTCTCTAAGGCTGACTCGCCGAGGATGCCGGAGGCGTTTCGCTCTTGCTTTCTTCGGCGCGTTTGCGGATCGCTTTGAGAATGTCGGTCAGCGTTCCCTTGGTCATCATCCGCATCACCCACTTGGGCCAATGCACGGTCGGCACCATCCGGACGTTGTATTCCGCAAGCGTGCGGTTCGCGTCCCCTTCGAAGACGCTCAAGACCCAGCCTCCGTCGAAATCCTTCACGCCCTTGCCCGTGCCCGGCACCATTTTGAACGAGATCGTGCCGTGATCGGTCGGTATGGAAACGGACGTTTCGTACGCGACATTCGGCAGCGGAAACGGCATGTGGAGGAGGCTGCGGTAAACAATCTCCTGAGACGTTCGAGTGAGAACCACGTTCTCCTTCGTGTTGGGCATGAACTCCCCATAGTGTTCGTAGTCCGTGACGACCAGCCAGACTTTTTCCAAGGGGGCTTCGATGACCCCCTTCACCGTGGCGCGGTCGTATCCTCCGCCTTCCACTCGCGTGTTCGTCGCCAGAATTTTTCCTTTGCCGAGATCCGCCGTCTCGTCCGCGAGCACGGGGTTCAGGAAAAAACACACCGCCAGAAGAACGCCGATTCGTTTCATGATCGGATCGCTACGTCGAACGGAGACTCAGGTCAACTTCCGGTCGCCTGTGGAGCGTGCTATCGTGCGCGCCCCGTGAGGTCGACGCCCGCGACAAATCCCTTCTCAGGCCCGATCCTCGGCGTCGGCATTGACCTGATGGACGCGGCCCGGATCCGGCGCGCCGTGGCCCGCGAGGGCGCGGATTTTCTTCGGGAATTCCTGCGGCCCACCGAAATTGACCGATGCCACCGGACAAGGTATCCCGTCGCCGCAGCCGCGGCCGCGTTTGCGGCCAAAGAGGCTTTTTTCAAGGCTTTGGGCACCGGGCGCGCCGGCAAAATTTCGTGGCACGACGTGGAAGTTCTGGGCTTGGAGGGCGGATCGAAGATCGGGCCCCGCCTGCGGCTCACCGGCGAGGCCTCCGAGATCGCGCGGAAGAAGGGCGTGACTTCCTCTCATTTGGCCGTTGCTTCCCTTGGGGGCAAAGTTGCTACCGCGGTGGCGACGGTTGTGCTCGAGGGTGCGCGCCGGCACAAACGCTTGAAGCGGACTTTGTAGAAAGGATTGAGCGTGAAGAAAGAGTTCGATTACGAAAAGCTGTGCCGTGAGCTGACGTGGGACGCGGCGAAGAAGGACTTGAACTGGACCGAAGGCAAGCCGATCAACATCGCGTACGTTTGCACGGACCGGAACGTGGAGCTGGGTCGGGGTGAAAAGCAGGCTTTCCTCCACGAGAACCACGAAGGCAAGGTCCGCCGGTACACCTACAACGACTTAAAACAGCTTACGAACGGGTGGGCGCACTTCCTCGTTCAAAAGGGAATCAAGCCCCTGGATCGCGTCTGCGTCTTCCTGGAGCGGATCCCGGAGCTTTACATCGGCTTCCTGGGAATCCTGAAAACAGGCGCGGTTTCGCAACCCCTCTTCTCGGCATTCGGAGACGACTCCGTCTTCCAGCGCGCCGATGACAGCAAGGCTGTGGCGATCATCACGCAACACAAACACATCGGAAAGATCCGGAAGATCCGCGACCGGTTGCCGGAACTCAAGACGGTGATCGTCGTGGACCACGACGATCAAAAGAAACCCCTGCGGGAGAACGAGGGGGAGGTCGCCTATGACATGGAAAAGAACCACGCGCCCGAGTTTCCGATCTTCGAGACGTACTCGGAGAGCCCGAGCGTCCTCCACTACACGAGCGGCACGACGGGAAAACCGAAGGGAGCGCTGCACGTTCATTCCAGCGTCTTCGCCCAATATCTCACGGCGAAGGTCGTCCTGGACCTCAAGGAGAGCGACACTTACTGGTGCACGGCCGATCCGGGGTGGGTGACAGGGACGAGTTACGGCATCATCGCGCCGTGGGCGCTCGGCGTTACGCAAGTCGTCCTGGACGCCGGGTTCTCGGCCGATCGCTGGTACCAGACGATCGAAAAGCACAAGGTGACCGTCTGGTATACGGCCCCCACGGCGATTCGGATGCTCATGAAGGACGGCGTGGAACCTGTCCGGCGCCACGACATGACTTCCCTGCGCCATATGGCGAGCGTGGGAGAGCCGCTCAACCCTGAAGCGGTGCACTGGGGCCGCGAGGCGTTCCACCTGGATTTCCACGACACGTTTTGGCAGACCGAAACCGGCTCCATCGTGATCACGAACTTCCCCGGGATGCCCGTGAAGCCGGGCAGCATGGGGCGCCCGTTCCCTCCTCTCCAAGGCACCGTCGTGGATCCGAAGACGGGGGAGCCGATCAAGGAAGTGGGCCGCGTCGGGATGATCGCCATCAAACCGCCCTGGCCCAGCCTGATGCGCACGTATTGGAACAACACGGCCACGTACCTCAATAAATTCCGCAACGGTTGGTACATCTGCGGCGACCGCGCCAGCATCGACGCTGACGGTTATTTCTGGTTTTCAGGACGCGACGACGACGTGATCAACACGGGCGGCCATTTGGTCGGACCGTTCGAGATCGAAAGCGCCCTCCTGGAACATGAGGCCGTGGCCGAATCGGCCGCGATCGGCAAGCCCGACCCGGTCAACATGGAGGTTGTAAAAGCCTTCGTGGCCCTGAAACCCGGCTTCAAGCCTGACGTGGATCTGGAACTTTCCATCATGAATTTCATCCGCAAGAAGCTTTCGCCCCTGGCGATGCCCCAGGAGATCGAGTTCGTGGACAAACTCCCCAAAACCCGGAGCGGCAAGATCATGCGGCGCATGCTGAAGGCGAAGGAGTGGGGACAACCGATCGGAGACGTCAGCACGCTCGAGAATGATTAGAAAATAAGGAGCTTCGAATGAAAGAGATTATCCTTCAGTACATCCGAAACGAATACGTGAACGAAGATGACGACGTCAATCTGGACGAGAACACTAAGCTGATCTCCGGCGGGATCGTGGACAGCTTCAGCATGGTGAGCCTCAAGCGGTTCATCGAGAAGAAGTATTCCATCTCGATCCCGGATAACGAGGCCTCGCCTCAGGCGTTCGACACCGTGAACAGCATCATCCAACTGGTCGAGAGGCACACAGCAAAGAAAGGGAAGTAGCCATGAGTTATCCGAACACGATCCGGGAGACCTGGCGCGCGTCCTTAAATCAGCTCCGGAGCGACGGCCTGTTCAAAGAGGAACGTTACATCCACTCCCCTCAGTCGTCGGGAATCCTCGTCGAATATCCGGCGGGCGCAAAGCCAAAACGGGTCGTCAACATGTGCTCCAACAATTACCTGGGGCTTTCCAGCCATCCCGATGTGGTCAAGGCGGCTCACCGCGGTCTGGACGAGCGGGGCTACGGCATGTCCAGTGTCCGCTTCATCTGCGGGACGCAGGACATCCACCGGAAGCTGGAGGAGAAGCTCACGGAGTTCCTCGGCACCGAGGACACGATCCTCTTTCCGAGCTGCATGGACGCCAACGCGGGCGTTTTCGAGGCGATTCTCGGGCCCGAGGACGTCATGATTTCCGACCGCCTCGTCCACGCCAGCATCGTGGACGGCATCCGGCTCTGCAAGGCGATGCACGACACGTACAAGCACTCCGACATGGATCATCTGGAGCAGAAACTCCAGGAACATTCCGACAAACGGGTCAGAGTCATCATCACGGACGGTGTTTTCTCCATGGACGGCGACCTGGCTCACCTCGATAAGGTCGTGGCGTTGGCCGAGAAGTACGGCGCCCTGGTCTTCGTGGACGACAGCCACGCCTCCGGCTTCATCGGAAAGACGGGGAGAGGCACGCACGAGGAGAAGGGCGTCTTCGGAAAGATCGACATCATCACGACCACGTTGGGCAAGGGCTTGGGCGGCGCCAGCGGCGGATGCGTATCGGGGCGGAAGGAGATCGTGGAACTTTGCAGGCAGAAGGCGCGCCCCTATCTCTTCTCGAATGCCGTGCCTCCTCCCATCGTCTATGCCGCTCTCGAAGTTCTGAAGATCCTGAGCGCGACGACCGAACGTCGGGACAAACTAGAGGTGAACACCAAGTTCTGGAGGGCGGGACTGAAAGAAGCCGGCCTCGTGATCAAGGACGGGAAAAGCCCGATCGTGCCGGTGATGCTGTTCAATGCGAAGCTGAGTCAGGATTTCTCGCGCGATTTGTTCGCCGAAGGAATCTACGCCGTGGGCTTTTTCTTTCCCGTCGTTCCTGCGGGGCAGGCGCGAATCCGTACGCAACTTTCGGCGGACCACGATATCCCGATGCTCAAAGACGCCTTGCGGGCGTTCAAAAAGGTGGGCGAAAAGCACGGGATCCTGGGCCTGGACAAGAAGGGGATCATTGAGAAGTTCGGCCAGTAAGGTACCTGATCCTCCTGATCCTGATTAGTCCCAGATCCAACGTGACGGATTTGAAGCCTCTAAGGTGTAGCTGAGGTTTCCGGTACCGGATAAGCACGAGCCGTCATCGAATAATTTAATAATGAATACGGGTGCTTATGTACAAGCGATCCCCTCTAGAACGACCTCTCAAGTCAACTATAGCTGATCTGGGGAAGAGCGGGTTTACCTATCTGCGGGGTTCAACATGCAGGAAATATAAGGTGTTGTAATCATACGTGTTTTTAGTATGCACGAGCTGGCATATGGCTTGCTCATGGATAAGGCATCGTGAAGATGCGCTGGTCCCATAGGACATATGTTCGGGTCGCCGCCGTTGCTTTTCTTCTCCCTCTTTTCGGATGTTCATCGAGCGGCGGTACGGACGGAATTCCCCTTGGAGAGAAGGCGGATTTGGCCATCTTGGGGAAAGGCGCTCTCTTGGATGACGGATCTTCAGGACTCAGCTTCGGTTTCGTCACGCCAGCTTGGACGGTCGAATCGACGCTGACGATTGTCAACACGGGTCAGCTCGAAGCGAGAAACCTTCAAGGCGGCGCGTTCGCCACGCGGGCATTCTCGTATAAGGATGGTGCCTATCCCGGCACCGGCGGCGATTGCCCGAACGGGGGTGCGTTGGCTCCGGGCGCCTCCTGCCTCCTCGTTCTGACGTTCACACCTCCCGGTGAAGGCCCGTTCAGGGACACGCTGCGAATCTCATACGAAGGCGGCCGGCAAGCCCCGAGCCTCGTCCAGATCATTTCCGGTACCGGTAAGCCGTGCGACCCGACCCAAGAGGGTTTTGGGGAAGGAGACGGCACGTCCAGCAAGCCCTTTCAAATCTGCTCTCTGGCGCACCTTCAGGGTGTGAGTGCAAACCCCGCTGGTTATTTCGTACTTCGGACTGCCCTGGACCTTGAGGGCGTCACTTTTCCGCCTATTGCCTCGGGCACGAACTTCACGGGAAATTTCGACGGAAACGGGCACACGATTTCCAACTTCACGTACAAGAACGGGACCCAGGATTCGGTCGGGTTCTTCGGAAGTCTCTCCAACGCAACGGTAAAAAACTTAACGCTCGCGAATGTCGATGTGGAAGGTCACAGCAGCGTGGCCGGCCTGGCCGGGCGGGTCACTGCGGGCACCACCATCTCCAATTGTCACGTCACCGGCGGTTCCGTTTCCGCCGCAGACAGCGCGGGAGGCGTGGTAGGGAGACTCGACGGCAGCTCCGTAACGGCATCTGATTCGACCGCCGGCGTCTCGGCAACCGGGGGGGGCGTCGCAGGTGGTTTCGTCGGCTGGATGTATGGCGCTTCCGGCTCCATATCCGATTCGTACGCAACGGGGACTGTGTCCGGAGCCGGCTCCTCCGGAGGTTTTGTAGGTTACATCTACGGAAAGGCGACCCTAACCAACTGTCATGCCACGGGATCCGTAACCGGAGGCGGATCGGAAGAGGGGGGGTTCGCAGGCAACGTTTATGGTGCGCCCGGAAGCCGCGTTTCCATTTCCAGATCTTACGCGACCGGTTCCACGTCGGGATGCTCGAACGTGGGTGGGTTCGCCGGACGGGTGTATCAAACCGACATCGACAACTCATACGCCACCGGTTCCGTGAGCGCGAAATGTTATTGGGAAACCGGTGGGTTTGTCGGCACCGTGGCGGTCAGCACCCTTACGAATTCCTACTCGACCGGCAGTGTTTCCGGGGGTGGGAGTTACGTGGGCGGGTTTCTCGGACTCCTCGATAACTTCGCAGGTACCAGCACGTTCCAATCCGTATTTTGGGACACGACATCCAGCGGAATGATGACAAGCGCCGGTGATGCAAACGTCGTGGGGAAAACCACGACTGAGATGAAGGATCAGGCGACGTTCGTCGGCTGGGATTTCGATACGATCTGGACGATGCCCGCCGGACGTTACCCGGCGCTTCGCTGAGCTTTCCTCTTGAACCATTCCGTGGCGTCGTCGAAGAGCGAATAGGCCACGGGCGTGATCAGCAGCGTGATCAGAAGGCAGAGCGTCTGCCCTCCGATAATGACCACCGCCATCGTGGCCCGGTTCGCCGCCCCCGGCCCTCTTCCGAACGCCACCGGGATCATCGCCGCCACGAGAACCATCGTCGTCATCAGGATCGGGCGCAGCCTGGTCTTGTTGGCCTCCAGAATCGCTTCGTACCTCGGCAACCCGCGCTTGCGCAGCGTGTTCGTATAATCCACCTGCAAAATCGCGTTCTTTTTGACGATCCCGAAGAGCATGAACGTTCCCATGAGGGAGAAAATCGTGAGCGTCTGTCCCGTGATGAGCAACGACAGGATGGCGAACGGGATCGACAGCGGCAGGGACAACATGATCGTGATCGGGTGGAGGAAGCTTTCGAATTGCGCCGCCAGAACCATGTACATGAAGATCAGAGCCAGAAAGAAAGCCATGAGGAAGCCGCTCAACATCCTCTTGAACTCCTTCACGTGGCCGACCACCTTCGTGCCGTAGTCGGGCGGAAGGTTAAGGTTCTTCACGATCACACTCGTCTTTTCGATCGCCTCTCCAAGCGGAGTTCCCTCCAAGTTGGCCGTGATCATCACCTGCCGCTGGCGGCTGATCCGGTTGATCTGAGAAGGCCCTTTTTCCTCGACCAGCGTGGCGACGTTGTCGAGCCGCACCAGCCCCACCTTGGAAGACGCGATCAGAAGCGCCGAGATCACCTCCGGTTGGTTCCGGTACGACTCATCCGCGCGCAACCGCACCTGATAGAGATCGTCCGCCTCCTTGTATTTCGTGATGTCCTCTTCGCCCCCGACCATCGTCCGCAGGGAGTTCGCGATGTCCTCGATCTTCACGCCCAGGTCCTGAGCACGATCCCGGTCGATCCTCACTTTGAGCTCGGGTTTTGCGAAGACGAAGTTGGTGTCCACATCCACGATCCCGCGCTCCTGGCGGAGTTTTTCCACGACCGTCGAGGAATACTCCCGCAGTTTTTCCAGATCCGGCCCGGCCAGCACATATTGGAAATCGCTCTGCTTGAAAGCGCCGGAGGAAACCAGGCCCACGTTCGTGACGGCGAGCCGCAAGCCCGTCCCTTCGTATTTCTTGAAAGCCCGGCGCGCCATCTTCATGACGTTGAATTGCGTCAGCTTCCGCTCCGAAAGCGGCTTCATCTTCACGTAGATCAATCCGTCGTTCACACCGGACCCCTCTTGTTCGCCGATCGACGTGAGGAGTATTTCAACGGTCGGCAGGCGCCGGATGTCCTCCTCCAGCTGTTTGAGGATCCGGTCCGTCATCTCCAGGGAGGTCCCCTCAGGCGCCTCCAGCACGACCTGGAATTCCCCCGAATCGTCCGGGGGGAGAAAGTCCTTCCCGACGAATTTGAGCAGCGGCGCGATCGAGAGGACGATGACCGCGGCGGTCGCCACAATCAGCCAACGGTGCCGCAACGACCAGGAAACCAGGATGCCGTATCGGATTCGGAGATAGGCGTTGAAGGCATCCACCCGATCCAGGAATGGCCTCTTTCGCCCGCGGTCCACGACCAGAAACCGGGAAGCGAGCATCGGCGTCAGCGTAAACGCTACAAAGAGGCTCACCGCGATTGCGAACGCGACGGTCAGACCATAGCTCTTGAGGAACCTTCCGACGATGCCCGGCATATAGGCGAGCGGAAGGAAAATGATGATGAGCGAGAGCGTTGTGGCCATGACGGCTCGGCCGATCTCGCCTGTGGCTTGGTGAGCCGCCTGGCTCCGTTCCTCGCCTTTCTCCTCCATGTGACGAAAGATGTTCTCCAGGACGACGATCGCGTCGTCGATGACGACCCCCACGGCCAGCGCCAAAGCGAGGAGCGTCATCACGTTAAGCGTGAACCCCGCGACGTCCATGAGGACAAACGTGGCTACGATCGAGGCGGGAATGGCTACGGCGGCGATCAACGTGCTGCGCAGACTTCCCATGAAGAGAAGCACCACCAAGCTGGCCAGGATCGCCCCCATGATCAGATGCTCCTGCACCGAGCGCACCGCCCCCATGATGAATTCCGACTGGTCCCGGACGATCCTGGCTTCGATCCCGGGTGGCAGCGTGGGACGCAGATCCTTAAGCCTCTCCTTCACGGTCCGGATCACCTCCACGGTGTTCATGCCGGACTGCTTCTGAACCACGAGCGAGACGGAGGGGACGCCGTTCAGGCGCGCCAGCGTCCGCGGTTCCTCCTCCGTATCTTCGACGCGTCCCACATCCCGGATCCGGACGGGTACGCCGCTCACGTTGGCGATCACGACTTTTTCAAATTCATTGGGTGCGGCGATTCTCCCCATCGTGCGGAGGATCAGCTCCCTCCTCCCTTGATTCACGCGGCCGCCCGGCACCTCGATGTTCTGTTGCTCGAGAGCCTCCTTCACCTGCTTGATCGACAGGTTGAACGCCGCCAGCTTGAGCGGGTTCACGACGACGTGAATCTCCCGTTCCCGGGCCCCCACCATCGTGATCTTTCCAACGCCCCGCACGGTCTCGATCGGTTCTTTGAGTTTTTTCTTCGCGATCTCCGTGATGTCCCGGAGCGGCCGGTTGCCGCTCACGGCAATGGAAAGAACCGGCGCCGAGCTCAGGTCCAGTTTCTGAATCACCGGCGGATCGGTCCCGAGAGGAAGATCCTTGGTGACCCGACCCACGGCGTCCCGGACCTCCTGGGCTCCCACATCCACGTTCTTTCCGAGTTCGAACGTCACGACCACGATGCTCAGGCCCTCGAAACTCGTGGACTGAAGCTCGTCAATCCCCGCGATGGTGTTCACCGTTTCTTCGATCGGTTTCGTGATCGACGTTTCGATCTCCTCGGGCCCCGCCCCCCGGAGTGTGGTGGACACCGTAACGATGGGAAAATCGATGTTGGGAAAGAGGTCCACGCCCAGGCGCAGGTACGAGAAGATCCCGAGCACCACGAGGGACGAGATCATCATCGTGGCGAAAACGGGACGCCGGATGCTGACATCCGCCAGCTTCACTTCAAGATCTCCACCGGGCTCCCCTCTTTGAGACCGTACAAGCCGAACGTAACGACTTGGTCCCCTTCCTCCAGCCCCTGGCTCACCTCGGCGTACTTGTCCGTCATGAGCCCCACGCGCACTTTTCGTTGCCGCGCATTCGTTCCTTCCACGATGAACACGGCATCGTGCGGTTCGTTGAGCGCTTCCAGGGGAACCGAAAGTGCGCCGTTCCTTTTGGCGGTCACCACGGCGACCTTGGCGAACATCCCTGACTTTAAAAGGCCGGATGAATTGTCCATGCCCGCTTCCATGTAGGTACTGCGCGTCGCGGCGTTCACGACCGGGCTCAAACGCGACACACCCCCGTGAAACGTCCGATCCGGATAGGCGTCGACGTGGACCTCGACGATCTGTTTTACGGTGACCCTGCCGGCGTACCGTTCGGGGATCTCAGCCTGCACAAGAACCCGACTGGCATCGACCACCAACGCGATGGGCGTCGACAGCGTGACGTTCGCGCCCCGGTCGAGATAGACCCGCGCCACGAGCCCCGTGAGCGTGGACGGGACCGGCGCCGGTTCGAACTTCACGCCGACTTCATCCCGTTCCACGAAGGCCACCGGAGCGTTCTTCTCGATCCGGTCCCCCTCGCGGACGACGTTCCGAAGGAGCTTCCCCGGAACGCGGGAGAAGAGCGTGGCTTCATCCCGGGCTTTGATCGTCCCCACAAGCGTGATGCTTTCCACCAGGTCCCGCTTGGCCGCCTTTTCGACACGGACGGGGAATGTGTCGAGGCGCGTATCCACCGTTTCCTTTCCTCTGCAGCCGAGACAAAGCAGGAGAGCGAACCCTCCCAAGATCCAAAATCGTTCCGTTCTCATCGCACTTCCTCCAAAGATGTTCCCGTCACGCGTTCCAGCCCGGCCCGGGCCACCCAATAGTCGTGTGAAGCCTGAGCGTATGCAGTTCGCGCCCGGTTCAACGCGAAAGTGGCGTCGTTCAACTCCAACTGGCTGGCGTCGCCTTGTTTGTAGCGGATCTCGGTCGCTTGCACCGCCCTGGTCGCTTGCCCCACGGAAGCCTCCTGTGCACGCGCCCGTTCCCTGGATTCACGCACGTTCAGCCACTGCTGCTTCACCGCAACCCGGATCTCCCGCTCGATCTTCGCCTCTTCCTTGCGCGCCCGATCGATATCGATCCGGGCCTGCGCGACGCGTTCCCGGATCTCGCCACCCGTGAAGAGCCTCCACTCCAATTTCGCGCCCGCGCCGAAATCATAGTTCCGTTCGGCCGGCCCCGGCGAGAAGCCGTCGGACTGTCCCACCCAATTCAGATTCGCAAACCCCTTGAGATCCGGAAGGCGGTCCGCCCGGACGATTCTGTAAAAGTCCTCGGCCACCGTCACTTTTTTCTGAGCCACGGACAACGCGGCGTTTTTCGCCATAGCCTGCCGGGTCACGTTTTCATAATCCGGCATTTCGACACTCGGGGGTTCCAGTTTACCGACCAGCTTCAGCGGCCGATCCACGTCCAAGAAGAGAACCCTCTGGAGGTTCGTGATGGCGAGATCTTCCACGTTCCGCGCCGCGATGGACTGGGTGTCCGCGTTGGCGACTTCGACCTGTTGGCGCAACACGATGAGATCGCTGTCCAGACCTTGCCGATAGCGCTCCCGGATCGTCGCCAAGTGTGCTTGAGTCAACGCCTGGTTGTCGTTCTGAATGGATACCGTGGCGTTCGCCAAAAGGTACGAATAGAAGAGCTCCTTGACGGCGAAAGCCACGTCCTCGCGCGTCCCCCGCAGCACTTCCTTTCCGGCTTCGATCCTTTTCTTGCCCCCGGTGATCCCCGAGGAGATGCGGCCGCCCGAGAACAGCGGCTGCTCGAAACTCAATCCCGCCGCAAAGCTGTTGTCCGATCCGACGGGGAATTTCTGTTTCGTCGTCGCTCCCGTGGAATCGGGCAGCGCGAAGAACGCCGCGGGGCGTTTAACGTTCCGTTCATAGCTGGCCGTCGCCTTCAGATCCCCGATCGCCATGCCGATCGCCTGTTTGTACTGGCTTCGGAACGTCTGGACGTCCAATTCAGCGAGCGCGACGTCCACATTCCACTCCAGCGCCATAGTGACGGCTTGGGGAAGCGTCAGGACCAGCGTTTCTTCCTTGGGCCCGTTCTGGGCGAAACTCGGGGACACGAACAGGGCCAAGAGTGCCCCCAGAGAGAATAGGTTCCGAGCTTTCATCAGGGCCTCCCCTTTTCGACTCCCCTGCCGCTTCTGAACCGTCTGCGCTCACTGTCCGTCAGAACACCCAGAAAGAAGACGTTCAGAATACGCCGGGATTGGACTTCAAACCTTTCCCTCCGTCCGGCGAAGTGGTTCGTGAAGATCGTGCCGTACAAAAGATCGCTCAGGACGTTGAACACTTCGTCCACGCGCGTTTTACGGATCCGCCCCTGGCGCATCAGGTCGCGGAAGAAGTCTTTCCAAGGCTTCACGTTGGCCTTCTGATGTTGGAAATACGTCGAATGCTTCCGGTCCCGGAATTCCGCGCGTTCCTGCATCAGAAGCTCGATGAACTCCGGGTGAAGATCGAAAAACGCGAGATACGACCGCACCCCCTCCCCGAGTTGATCCAGCGGATCGTCGAACCGCATGGCCCGCTCCTGAACGCTTTGAAGAAGACGCTGCATTCCCCAATCCGCCGCCGCCAGGAAGAGTTCGTGCTTGCTGGGGAAGTAGCGGTACACGGTTCCTTTCCCGATCCCGAGGGCGTCCGCGACCACCTGAAGGTCCGTCTTGGGAAACCCTTTCCGGGCGAATACCTTGGCCGCCATATCCAGGATCTCTTCGCGGCGTCGGGCCAGACGCTCTTCGTTTTTCGGGCGGCCCGGCCCCCGACGGTTCTGCATCACGGACATCGATGTTAATTATATGACGGACGCGTCCGTCCGTAAAGTATTCGGATGACGCGCCGCCCAAGGGTGCGAATTCAGCATGTTTTTCGGGCTTCTAAAAATTCGCCCAACCGTCCCGGGTTTCATATATTTACGGTTAGGCGATCGCGCCTGGGGGAGAAACTCCATGATGAAGCAGCTCTTTTCAAGAAAACCGCTCAAAATGCTTTTGGAGGAGGCGAACGGGGAGAACCGGCTCCGCCGGATTCTGGGTCCC
>JAZDIZ010000124.1:0-11021 GCA_043804515.1 Pseudomonadota bacterium
CTGGCCGACGACCGGCGACGGATTGGCAGGATCCGAATTCGACCCCCAGGTCCACGCGCTGTGATCCGTCCCTTGAATCGCCATCGAATGATAACCCCCGGCAGCCACCGAAATCACGCCCGTCAATGACGAGATCACCGTCGGAGTCGCCTGGTTGAGGTTGGCCGTCCCCAATCCCAGCTGACCGTATTGATTATCTCCCCAGGAATACACATTTTGCGAAGCATCCAGAGCCATCGAATGGCTTCCACCGGCCGCCACCGCCTGAATGATCCCCAGACCCGACACCTGCTTCGGAATCGATTGACAGGGGATGGGGGTCACCGAGGGGAGGCTGCAGGTCGTGTCGGTCGTCGAAAATCCTAATTGGCCGCAATCATTCGCGCCCCAGGACCAAATCCGCCCCTGATCGTCGAGTGCCATCGAATGACTCTTCCCGGCGGACACGGCCACGACATTCGTGGGATTGTCCAGCTTGACGGGCGTTGTTTGGCAGGAGTGCCCCCCGCAGGTCACCGGCGCGGGTGTTGCGTACCCCAACTGGTTGGAGTCATCCAGACCCCAGGTCCAAACGTTTCCGCCGGTGTCCAGGGCGACGACGGAATGATACCGGGAAGAGATCGCCGCAACGCCTCCGGGGATGCCGGCCACCGGCTGAGGCACAGTGCAATAAGGCGAGCAGGAGGTTCCGCCCACCCCGAGTTGACCGTACTCGTTGGAGCCCCAAGCGAAGAGCTGGCCGGTGTCGGTCACCGCATAGCTGGCCAGACCGCTCGCCTCGACGGCGACCAGCGTGCCGTTAAAAGGTGTAGGGGCGGGGGTGGCTACCGGCACCGGCAGATTACTCGCTGTCGTGGAGTTGTTGCCCAGTTGACCCCGGTTGTTCTTTCCCCATGCGTAGACGGCGTTATTGACCGCCGCGACCGAATGTCCGTCCCCGCCGGCCACGAGCTTCTGCTCCCCGCTCTGGAGCAAAAGAGCATCCAGCTGCCTCGTTTGTACAAGAGCTTCTTCCTCGGGATTGGAGTGGCAGTAAAGAAGCCCCATACATACGCCCGCCATTAGGAGCCCGCTCGCGCATTTGGTGAAAGCCTGCATGGCGTCTCATCTCACGATGACAAGTTTCTGGACCACATTATTTTCGGATTTTACGAAATACATCCCTGAAGGAAGGTTTCCTACGTTGTTGAGACCCTCTCTCACCACACCGACCTGTCCGCCGTTGAGCCCATACAGATGGCCGTTGCCGCTGGAATGCAATTGGCCGTCGCGGACCGGATTTGGATAGACGCTGAATCCCGTCCGGCCGCCCTGAGAGGAGGGCACGCTTGCCGTCGGCTGATTGAATGGCACCACGTTGCCCGGCGCGCCCCAATTACCGGCGTCATCACAAGCTACCAAACAAACGTAGCGAGTGCGCCCGTCCGCCGGAAGCTGGAGCGTGCCACTGGCCGGTGTGCCGGGCTGGCCGGCTGTTACATCAAGGTGAGTGATGTCCGCGTTGTCGACCCAGTCAAGCGAAGGAACTCCCGATACGGCCTGCGTGCTGGAAAGCGCGTGGTACGGCTTCGAAGGCAACAGACCAAAGCCGTACGGGTACGCCGCCTGTGTTTCGGCGTTTGGCCCATCGTCGCCTACATTCGTGAAGCTAAGCAGTGCCGGGTATGTCGCCGCCGTCGCCGAAAGGGGTTCCGCCAGCGGCTTCGTCGCCGACCTGGTCTGAAATTCCTCCAATTTCCTTTTAATCGCCTCATTTAGCTCAGCCTGGGTTTGCTCGGCGCTCTTTCCGCTTACATCCCGACGGGGTTTGGTCGGCCCTTCGCCGCTCATCCCTGTCACGTCCGTTTTGTTGAACGGGTCGTTGTCGGAGTATTGGTAGGCGTTGATTCCCGTGGGCCAGTCGGTCGAAACGAGAGGATCGGGAGAAATGAACCGGCCGATTTGGGGATCGTAATATCGGGCATGGAGATAGATCAGGCCGGAGGGGTCCTGACGCTGGCCTGTAAAGCCCAGGCTGACGCCGTAGGGAGGAAGCGTCACTTCCTCGCCATATGGGCGATACAGCCGCGTCGTGCCGCCTACGAGAGCGCCGGAGAAGTTCGTAACGGCCAAGATGCTTCCGAGCCTGTCGGCGTGCAGCCACTGGGTTTCGCCGTTTGCCTTCCGGGCCACGGGGATCCCGTTGAACGAGATGTATTTGGTCACGCCGCAGTCGGCGATCTCGACGTCGTCACCAAGATAGATCGTTTTTTTGCCCAGGCTGACTTTCTTGATTCGGACTCCGTCCGCATCGTACGTGAGCGTGTCGGAGCCGATCCGTGTGGGCCTTCCTTCGCCGTCATAATCCAGCGTCATCCCGCCTTTGTTTTTCAAGTTTCCGTTGGCGTCATAAAGGAACGACAGGCCGCCGATCGAATCCACGGCGTGCGGCTGTGTGGAATCGTAGGCATACGCATAACCCGGGAAATTGGAGTTGGTCAGCATGTTCCCGTTGATTCCGTACGTGAACGATTGCGTGTAGGCGCTGTTTCCGAGATTCTGCGCCTGCGTGACCTGGCTCAGGTCGTCGTACACCAGATGCCATTTCTGCGTCGGAAGGTTCGACAGGACGTACTGGACCCGTGCATCGGGGCGGTACATATACATGAGGTATTGGTTGATCGTGCCGATGGAATTCGCGCTCGAGATCCAATAGAGCCAATCCCGCGTGGGGGAATACTGGCGGGTGATGGTCGTGGCATACCGGTCGGAGTAGACCAACTGCGTGTTTCTTCCCACAACGTCGTACTGAGCGCTTGTGACTATCCCCGGAATTGAGAAAAGTCTTCCGGCGGAGTCGTACGCAAGCGGCTGCTGTGAGCTTCCCACCGTCTCTCCGTCGGGGTAACGAGTCCACAGAAGGCGGCCGGTCACGTCATAGCCCGATTGCATGGTATAGGCGACCTGGTCCACCACGCGCGTGGACCCGACCAGGTTCCCGAAGAGATCGTAGTTGTACGCGTCCTGCCCCAAGGGCCCGGCCACGGACGTGCGCTTTCCGATATTGAAAAAGCCCGTACGCGCCTGGTCGTAGTCGTACCGATACGTGACCGCTTGAACCGTCCCGAACCGTGACGATTTGAACCGCAGTCTTCCCATCGCATCGTACTGCCACTTCGTGATCTGGCCGTTCGGATACGTGCCATCCCGGATGGCGTCGTGTTTTTCGGCCTGCCGTCCGGCGTCGTCATAGAAGGATTCCCAGTTTCCGACGTGAGGGGAGTTCGTGAAGCGTTTTCGTCCCAGCGTGTCGTATTGGTAGGTTTCCCGGGTTCCGTTCGCATCCACGACGGCCGCGAGATTGCCGTAGAGATCGTGCTCCTCGCTGTCGGTCGTCTGAAGCGATCCGTTCCAGGTGTGCTTGTGTGTGATCTTGACGCCGCCCGCAGCCAGAGCCTCCGACAGGTCCTGTTTCTGATGACCGTTTTCGTCGGTCGTCAGAACACTCCGGGCACTATATTCGGTGGAAACGCTCGCGTTGTCCGGGTGGACGACACGAACGACCCTGCCGAACACGTCGTGGGTAGCGGTCTCCCACGTTTGAGCTCCGTCGCTTTCGAAATACGGATGCGCCGTGTATTTCGCATTCCTCCGGAGGTCGAAGAGAGTCTCCGCAACGCTATTCTGGGCTTCGGTGAGCCCTTTCGTAACCGTCTTATAGGCGCGCAGGAAGCCGTCGAAATATTTCCGGCTCCACAGCTCCCCGGCCCCTGCCGGCCCCGGAGACCGGGTTTCCGTGTATTGCAGTGTCGGATCGCCGCAGGCGGGCATCGACCCGGTCCCGCAATAATTCGTCTGCGTGTACGCGCCGGTCGGCGTGTCGTTGGAGTAGTGGATTTCCGTCCGGGTCTGGCGGCAGAACGAATCGTACGTGTGAACCGAGAGAATCCCGTTGGGATCCTGGACCTTGGTGGGAAGGCCGCAGATGGAGTCGAATTCTAGGACGTGGGTAGCGAGGGTTGAAATCGGGGGTGTGGTGAGGTTCACGTACAGGTCGAACGTGCTCTCATATCCGTATGTGGTCTGGGCTCCCAGCGCGTCCTTGGTGTAGCTCACGTTCCCGTTGGCGTTGTATCCGGTTTCCGTCGCGACGTACCGGGGCGTGGGTGCGCCCTGGACCGCGTCCGGAGATACAATGGGAAATGGGTTGATCGCGTTCAAGAAACGGTCCCACAAGGACGGAACGGCGGCCGTCGTCGTGGTATCGATGGCGACGTCTTCTTGGACCGCAATCCTCGCACCCCCCAGCGGATCGGAAACGACCACCGAAGAGGGAGAGCCTCCCCCACCGCAGGCCAGGTTATTGAGCCCATCCGTGTCGTAATCACGGCCCTGAAACCGTATTGTCTGGCATTTCTGGTAGGCCGCAGGAGCCGACGCAAACGAGTAACGACACGCTGTATGGCCCGCCGAGGGCTTCACACATTTCACCTGGCCGTCCACGCACGAGGTGATGGCGCAGTAAATCAGCGGCTGCGGGTCGCCGGGGTCTTCCTGGCCGCTTCCGCTCCCGGGAATCGGAGCGTCCGACAAGAGCTTCAGCGTCTTGGTCAATTCCCCGCGAGCGGGCGGCGTGTTCGTGGCCGTGGCTCCATCGTAATAGAATTGCGTTTCACCCAGCTTGTCGCCGCCGGTATCCGTGCCTTTGTAAAGTCGGCTGATCGCGGGAAGACGCACGATCCAGTTGGCACGATTGAGGTTGTAGATCGTCTCCTGCGTGGTCTCGTCGCCGGTCTGATCGAAATCGCCGTAGTCGATCGTCCGGACTAGGTTACCAAAAGCCGCACCATTCACCGGAGCCGAGTTCGGATCCGAGTTGTCGAACACATAGGATTTGAGCGTACGCCGGGCTTTCGGATCCACGGTTCCTTGGCTCCACCACGCCTTCATATCCGCGATCCTGGCTTTATCCGGATCTGTTGCCGCCGCCGGCAATGTGGCGTGGTCGGCGTCCACATCGAGGCTCCAACTGATCGTGGCCTGCCAAACCTCCGGGTACCATGGCGACAGATCCACGACGTTCTTTACGAGCCTGCGCAATTTCCCGTTTTCGTCGTACGTCTCGATCTGTTTGGGAATCGGTGTCGTCCGATCGTCGACCAGGAAATGACTGATCACCTTCGGCGGGTACGCTTCGCCCGAAAGTTGTGGCAAGAACGCCGTCACTTGCTCAAAACCCAGGAACCTCTTCTCGTGCCGGTCGTACACACCCCCGCTGAACGCGTACGTGGTCTCCGCGACCTGCCCTTCCGTCGTATGGCCGCCCGAAATCCGGTGGCTTTGCACCAGCTGATAGATAGGAAGCCCAGGGGAATTTGCGGCAATCTGAGAGGATGGTTTGTACGTCACCTCCTCGATCCCGCCGTAGCCGTTTTCGATTCTCGTCAGAAGATCCGGCGGTTCCCCCGTGGCAAGGTGAACCACCATGCTTCCGCTTCCGACGGCGATGTCGCTCTTGCCGTCCCCGTTGAAGTCCCCCACCCACGTGCACGCATTTGAATCTACGGACGGCCCCTGGATCGTGTACTGGAAGCCCAAAGGTTGTCCCAAATTGTTCTTCCCCGTGGATAGATAGACCCTCGGGCTTTCCCCGGGGAGGACGTAGGAGATATCCATCCGGCCGTCGCCGTTAAAATCGGCGGCGGCAATGTCCTCGTAGCCTGAGTTATACCCGAAGCTCGGTCCCGGAATCGCCGCGTCGAAGCCGTATCGCCCGTGCGAGAGATAGATCTGAACGCCCACTCCGGTCGGCCCCAGATAGGCGATATCCGCCAAGCCGTCTCCGTTGAAGTCGGAGATTCTCACCCGCTGATCTCCCTTGGCGCCGCTGCCCGATGTGTACGGCGCATACGCAAACGGAGCGAACGGTCCCGAGGACTGAGCCGGCAGGAACTGCCCGGGACTGGCCAGCCATGCCAACGATACCGTCATCGGAACCGCCGTGGCCTCGTTCGTATCGACGCCTTGGATCATCAGAACGTCGGTCGCGCCATCCCCGTTGATGTCCGCCAGCTTCACGCGCGACAGGTCCGCAAGCGTTTCCGGGTACGTCACCCGCGCATGGAACGGCCCCGTGATGTACACCGAGTTTACGGGCGGATAGAATTGCACCGGATCGACGGTCGGGTTCGAGAAGTAGACCTTCGGTGTGCCGTTCGCACAGGGGAAACCCTGGCACTCGAACGTGAGGACATCGTCCGCGTCGTCCCCATCGAAATCCCCCACCAGGATCGAAGCCAGGTCGATCTTTCTCGGCCAATCGTCCAGGCTGTGAATCGTTCTCGAGGGACCCGAGTACGGCCCCCGGAACGTCCCGTCCCCTTTGGCGAGATAAACCTGGAACGTCACCGGGATCGTGTCGGAAATCGAATACGGGATCACCATCACGTCCGTCATCCCGTCGCCGTTGAAATCCCCGAATTTCCACCGCGCCGGATCGCTCACCCATCCTGTCGGAGACGTCTTATAAGGCCCCACAAACTGTCCCGACCCGTCACACCGAGCCAGCCAGACTTTGGGTCCTGGCGGATTCGAATAGTCGTCCCAGAGAAAATCCGTGCAGCCGTCCCCATTGAAATCCCCCACCATGATCGGAAGCTGCGCTACGCCCTCCGGATTGACGCAGCCCGGTCCACCGGGCACGTTCGTGACTACGGAAGCGGCAAGAGATACCGCCCCGCCCGTGTACGCGAACCGCGTGGAGGGCAACGATTCCACTCCGCCTTTTCCGTGCACCGTCACCGTTTCCAGAACGCTCCGGCCGCTCGGCTCCGAAAACTCCTCGCCGGAGAAGCGCAGAGAGCGATAGGAGAGATCGTACGTTCTCAAAACGGAGCCGTTCACCTTGACGGTGATCGTTTTCAATCGATCGTTCGTCCGGCCGAGATACGTCCCCGAGAGCGAGCCCCCCTCCCACCCTTGCCCGAAGACCACCGGATCGGGGCGCAGCAGCTCCCGGCCGACATCCACCGTGAAGGCGTCGTTCTTTCCGTAGGTCACGCGCTGCGGATAACAATCCAGCGTGAGACTCCCCGCTCCCGGACGGCAATCCCATGTATACGTCGTGGTTTGACCTCTCGGATTCGTGACTGTCCGGAGAAGCCAACGAAACGTTCCGGAGGGGGTCACAAAGTATGCAACAAACGTGAGTTGAACGCCGTTCGTTCCCGTCACCGTCCAAGTGTTCGACGCCGAATCGAAATAAATCCGCTGAAAGCTTTCGATCTTCGTATGAAAGTAACCCGTCAGGTTCGTGCCGGCAGGAAGCGAACATTCCGATGTCACCGTGCAGGGGAGCAACTCGTTTCCATCCAGCAAATACGTGTCTCCCATTCCCGCAAACGGCGAGGCGAATTTATTCGCCCCCCGGTGTTCAATGAAGCTGAATCCCGAAAGGCTCCAACCCACACCGGCAAAGCCGTTTCCCGCGCTGGAGTTGTAGCTCAACGAAAGGTTCGGCTCGATCCCGTGGTAGCCGGGCACGTCAATCGGGATCGTCTTCGAAAAACTCCCGTGATGCTCCTCCACCAGGCCCTGAGGTTGGGCGGCTTTCTCCTGCTGAGCGAAAGCCGAACCGCACAAGAAAATGGAGCAGATCCACGTGATTTGCAGGATCCATCTCATCGCGTGATCGTGCCCCCTCTCGTACCACCGCATTTGGGACAATAGTCGTTGGGTCCGAATAGTGCCGTCATCGACACATTGGCGTTTAACGTGAACGTGCAGGTCTTAATTGTGCTCCCGCTACATGGGCCTCCGCTCCATCCATTAAAGACCCCGCTCGCTCCCGCGGTTAACGTCACCACCGTTCCGGAATTAAACCCTTTGCTGCAGGTCATGCCGCCGAGCCCGCAAACGATTCCGGATGGTGAGGAGGTCACTTGTCCATAATTTCCGTTGCTGTTGGTCACGGTGACCGTGAACTGAAGTGGTGTGGGAGTGGGTGTCGGGGTCGGTGTGCCGGTCGGTGTAGCCGTAGGTGTCGGCGTGGCCGTAGGCGTGGCTGTGGGCGTAGGCGTCGGTGTCCCCGTGGGCCACGGAATCGGTATCGGTGTCGGCCCGCTGCCGCTCATCGTGCAGCCGAGGCCTATTTTGAACGGGACCGTCCCCGCGGGGAGGGAATTGGTCGGACACGCTCCGGCGGACCCGCTGCAAACCGCACCCGTGAATTGATCGCAGACGGAACCCGTGGCGAGGAACTTGCAATCCGCGCCACAACACGTTCCGCCGTCGCATAGTTCTCCGCCTTCCTTCACCCCGTTTCCGCAGTAGCTTCCCCCGCCTCCTCCGCCTCCCTCATCGACAGCCACGGACCGATGTAGAGGTTGACCCGCGATCAGGCCGTACGACGACTCGCTCCCGGTAGTCCCGCTCGTCCCGTCAGATGAAGACCGGGAACAGTGGACCTGGCCGAAAACAAGCACGCACACCAGGAGAAGGCAGAACTTGAGTGTTTGGGGACTGAGATGGGTTACGAATTGCAGTCGAACCCGGGGATTGGAAGACTGCATAGATCCATTCTTTTTCAAGTAGCATGCCAATCATCAAAGGATGAAAAACAAATGAATTCAGATTATTACGACCGTCAAAAAGAGGGGGTTCTCAATACGTAAACTAAAGTTCCTGCCTTTATTGCGGGGTTGAAAGACCCTTCCCTGAATACTTCGCGAGCGTCTTGGTCCCTATTTCGGGCGGACGAGCGTGGAGAACTAATGGGAACTAATGGGGACGGAGGCGATCAGAACTACAGCCTTCGCTTCGCTCAGTGAGCCAAATCTGCCGGTGAAGGATGGCTTGCCTAGCCGTAGGTCAAGTTTGGAAAGAAGGAGTCCGCCTTCGCCAGGGCTAATGGACGGCGCACCTAACCTCGTGTAGAAGACCGTCCCTTATGAAAGTCTCCGTTGATTCGCTCTCGTCCATAAAGAAGAAACTTTCGATCAACGTCCCAGAAGAAGACGTCTTGAAACAGTTTGAGGACGCCTACGCCCGCCTGGCCCGCAACGCCCAGGTCCCGGGGTTCCGCAAGGGGAAGGTGCCTCGTGCGCTTCTGGAGCAGAGATACGCGGCGAGCGTGGAGACGCAGGTTTACGAGGATCTCGTGCGCGAGACGATCGTTGCGGCCCTTAAGGATCATGAGCTGGATGCGGTCTAGATTCCGGAGATCACGGAACCGAAGCGCGAGAAAGGAACCGGATTTTCCTACACAGCTTCAGTAGAGGTCAGGCCGAAGTTCGAGCCAAAAGACTATAAGGGCATCGCCATCACCAAGCCCTCGACGGAACTGAAGCAGGAGCAGATCCAGGAGGTCCTTTCCAAACTCCAGGACGCCCAATCGGTCCTGAAGGAGCGCGAAGGCGCCAAAAAGCCGGTGAAGGGGGATTTCGTGGCGCTCACGATCCAGGGGACCGACGACACGGGAAATCTCACGGCTCCGGATGCCGAGCCGAAGGAGCAGGTCTATGAGATCGGCGGGAAGATCCTTCATGCCGACGTTGAAAAAGCCGTCCTGAAACTGGGAACCGGCGAATCGGCCCCCGTCACGGTCCAGGGAAAAGTGGCCAAAGAGGGTGATCCGGACAAAACCGAAGAGAAGGAATTTCACGTCCGGGTGACGCTCAAAGGGATCAAAGAAAAGGTGCTCCCGGCGCTGACGGACGAATTCGCCAAATCGGTCGGCCCCTTCGAAAACATGGCGGCGCTCCGCTCCCGGATCGAGGAGGATCTGAAAAAAGAGGCGGAGGATAACGCCCGGGGAGAAATGGCGCGCAAGATCCTGGAATCACTGGTGAAGAATAATCCGATCGAGCTCCCCCCTTCCCTCGTGGACCAGGAGGTGCATCAGATCATCCACGGTTTTTGGAGCCAGTTGGAGCGCGCTGGGATGAAGGAGATTCCGGAGGAATACTCCGAGGAAAAGATGCACGACAAGGTCTTGCCGGACGCTCAACGCCGCGTGCACGAGCAGTTGCTTGTTGAAGCCGTGGCTCAGAAGGAAAATATCAAATTAGAGGAAGCTGAGGTCACGAAACGGATCGCGGATTTGGCCGGTGCCGCCAAAGTCCCGGTCGCGGAATTCCGAGCCTTCTACGAGAAAACGAACCGGATCGACGGGCTTCGGTTCAATCTGCTGGCCCAAAAAACCCTTGATTTTCTGCTTTCAGTGGCTACTATTAAATAGTTAATATTCCATCCTTTTTTCAAATGAGGGGTTGATGAATCTGATACCCATGGTCGTGGAGCAGACTCACCGGGGTGAGCGATCGTACGACATCTACAGCCGCCTGCTGAAGGACCGGATCATCTTTCTGGGGGCCACCATCGACGACGACGTCGCCAATCTCATCATCGCCCAGCTCCTGTTCCTCGAATCGGACGATCCGGAGAAGGACATCAGCCTTTACATCAACTCGTCGGGCGGTTCCGTGTACGCGGGGCTCGCGATTTACGATACGATGCTTCACGTCCACGCGCCGGTTTCCACGGTGTGCGTGGGCATGGCGGCTTCGATGTCCGCCGTTCTCCTGGCCGCAGGGGAGAAAGGGAAGCGCAGCGCCCTCCCCCATTCCCGGATCTTGATCCACCAACCTTTGGGAGGATTCAAGGGGCAAGCGACCGACATCGACATCCAAGCCCGCGAGATCCTGAACATGAGGGAGGATTTGAATAAAATCCTCGCCAAACATTCGAAGCAACCCATTGAAAAGATTAAAAAGGACACGGACCGGGACTATTATATGAATCCCGACGAGGCGCGCGAATACGGAATCATTGATACAATACTCCTCAAAGGGAAACTCCAGCCCACCCCGATGGCGGCCACCACAACGAAGCGACCCTGACCAAAGCGAGGATTGATGAATCGAAAGGGCACTGAAGGAGGCGCGAACAACCTGAGTTGTTCCTTCTGCGGCAAGAGCCAGAAGGAAGTGAAGAAGCTGATCGCCGGCCCCACCGTTTATATCTGCGACGAATGCATCGAGCTG